>JALHPX010000035.1 GCA_022842225.1 bacterium | reverse complement strand
GGGGAGTGGCGACTACGGTGTGCTGGGAGCCGGTTTCTATAACGGCCAAACCGCGAATCAGTTGGAAATGAACCGCAATTTTCATACGGTCGCTCGCATTACGTATCCATTCGAACTACCCAATGGCCAGTTCCTTGAGGCAAGTATTCAGGGCTACACTGGCCAATTCACGCTGCTAAAGACTACTTCGGGTGTGACTCACAACGGTGAGTATCGGGACAGGCGTTTAGCCGCGAGTCTGGTGTGGTACCCCCAGCCCATTGGTTTTCAAGCCGAGTACAACTTTGGCGAAGGCCCGGAATATGCCCCAGGGCAAAACCAGATTGCTTTGTCCTCTCTTGAAGGCGGTTATATTCAGGCGATGTACCGACTGCGCTTGGGCGATCAGGAGTTTATTCCTTTTGTGCGCGGCACTTTCTATCGCGGTGGCAAAAAGCACGAACTGGATGCCCGCCACTACGATGTTTACGAATGGGACCTAGGCATCGAGTGGCAACCTATTTCGGCTTTTGAGTTGACCGCACAGTACGTCGTTTCGCGCCGGCGGTTCGAAGACTCGGCCAAGCGGGACAATCTACAAGAAGGCCGATTGCTGCGATTACAGGCACAATTCAATTACTGACGGCGATCTCTTTTTTCATGGAGTAGATGGTGTGCAACTGCATCTGGTGCGATCTAATCTACGGTAAACTAGGGGACTTAAATCTGGTTAGCTGCTGCGTCGTCACGGTATCGGACTGTTCACCGTCCTAGAATGGCAGTAATTAGGTTGTTCAAATAGCTGCTGTTAAAAGGAGTCTTTTCTTGGATGCTCAAAGTCGTCGCGGTCTCTCCGGGTTGACCTTTTACTTGCTGGTGCTCATCGCCGCCGTGCTAACCGTCGGTGCAATTGACTTGGTTTTCTGTGCGGGATTGGGGATCAACCCCTTTCGGGAGCGAACTACAGGATTTTTGATCGCGGGCTTCATTGCGTTGATGGGCCTAGCAGTTCTTGCGTTCTTATTAAATGTGGCAACAAACTTAAGCTTAATTGCCGACCGGTCGGTCGTCGAACGCTCGACTAAACCCTTCCCAATTCGCAGGGTATTCGCCGGCGTGGGAGTGGGCAGCATTGTTACCTTGGTGATCATTGGAGTGGGCACTTGGTCTTCGCAGCAGCGTTTTTTAAGCGTCGTTCAGGAACAAACCCAAGAAATGCTGGCCCAAAACCAAGATATCGTCGACAGAATAGGTTCCCGCTTGGCGGCGGGTCAGCGATCCGATTTCGAACAAATTGCCAAAGCGATCACGTTTCTCAAAGCGCAACGCCGAGATTTACCTAACCTCACGGTCATTTACGGTGGAAAGTTTTCTGGCAAAGATGCACTTTTTCAAGCCAACGATTACGTGCCCTCTGACAGATTCGAGCCTCGTTACTACGAGTGTCGCCAGAACCGAGATTGTGAATATTTGAAGGCATTTCTAGGGGGCAAAGATCAGCCTGTGCTCAAGCACATCGATAGGTCATCCGACGATTTTTACCTCTATTACCCCGTGGTGACCGAGGGTGCACGATTCGTACTTTTGCTAGAAAGACACCAGCGATACGGCAAGCTCGGAAGCTAGTATGGTGGAGGGGGAAGGATTCGAACCTTCGAAGGCAGAGCCGTCAGATTTACAGTCTGATCCCTTTGACCGCTCGGGAACCCCTCCGTTTTCGAAAATGGAGGCTAAGGCCTAGCTCGCTCGATGTAAAGTTTTTGCGGCAAAATTACCTGTCCTGGGCAGGCAAGGGTGTCGCGGCAATGGCGGAAGCGAGCAACAAGCGATCCGAAAAAGCCCGCACGTCGACGACATCGACCGTATATCCCCCAACAATCGAGCGAATCACATTCACTTGGCCATTGCGTACTGCTGGCATAGCCACGGACCCAGTTGAAGTGCCAGCCGATTGGGAGAGGATTGTACGGGTGGTTTCGCCGCCGTAACCCGCCAGCACGGTAATCCAGTGGAAGTTGCCATAGAACATCCAGCTGTCGACGATATTGATGTCTAAATTCCCTTGATCGGGTGCCGCCTGGGCACTGGCGACGAGACTCTCCGCATGCAGGGGATCGCCTACCGTTGCAGAGAGTCTTAACAACCACTCGCGCAGGTGCTCTTCGGGCATCGCTCGCAGCTTGGCTTCAAAATCAAGAGCCGAGCCTTCTTCTGCTCCCAGCGAGCCCTTTAAGAACAGCACCGCTTTTTCGTGCAGCGAACCGGTGGATGGATGGGTAGTCGCTTGAGGCATCTGCGCGACCCGCATCAGCCCTCGACCCAGCACCGCACCACTTGATTTGAGAGCATCGCGGGTCAGCCGCATCGTCAAGCCATTGGGGTTTAGATATTTCCACATCCTGCGTTCAAACGATCGCCACGGGAATTGGTGCCCCTTGTTCCACATCGAAAGTAATTCATCGGCGCGCAAGACCCGCAGGCCCATACGCAGAATTAGGATATCGCCGACTATTTCCATCTGCCGCCACGACCCTAAGAGATTGCGCGGCACGATCTTCACCGAGCGAAACGGGCGCAGGCCAAGCTCGCGAAAACCATTTGATTGAAAAAGATTCCGCAAGAAGATCGTCACTTCCTGCGCTTGGTGCTTCACCTTTTTAAAAAGGGGGTCGGGCAGTGGGGAGAGCACCCGTGTCGCCGGCGTCGTACACCAGCGGTGCTTAAAACCATCGACATCGATTTCGTAGATTGCGCCTAATCCGCCTTCAAAGGGCATTTCCAGGTCAGCGGAGGCTTCGGTCAAGTAAGTCCGGCAGGCTTGCTGCAACTCCTCAAACGCATTTCCAAAAGCCACCTGCGAAAACAGAAACAACGCGCAAACCAGTCGATAATTCATTCTTGCGGGACTACCACGGCCCACCCCTGAAGCGAAAGTTCGCCTGCCCGGGACAGGTAAATTGCCCGTAAACACCTATTGCGAAAGCGTCTTCATCTGGCCCCGCAATCATGCTAAGACGCCGTGTTGGCCGGTTTTTACGGGGTATTAAAAATGAAGTTCTCGCGAGTTTTTCAAGCGGTTGTCGTTGCAAATGTCTTAGCCTTTTCGCCAGTTTATGCCGATCGAGTCACCGAAAGCGGTATCCAAGGGATCGCAGGCAAAACCGTCCGCCTGCGCATCGATGATAATTTAGAGAACATTTTTAAGTTGTTTCGAGACTGGGAAGTGCGGTTGAAGGCCAAGGGCCTTGAGGTGGAGTTCTTGATCGGGGCAGGGGACCTGCGTCGAGCGCTTTTGGGAATGAACTCCAATGGCGGCGGAGACGTCGAAGTCTATGTCCACTTAAAGAACAGAAATCTCTACCCCAATGTATTTCGCAAAACGCTGGCACTTTTTGAAAGCCACGGCGTGAATGTAACCAAAGAGCTGCAGCAGATGCTGGGTGAGGAAGACAAAGTCGTCGATATCTTTATCCGCGATCAATTGGGCATTGAGAATGATAGGCCTTATGAAACGGAAATCGCCGTCTTTGAAGGATTGGGTGATAACTCCATTAACGCTCTGACTTATTCTCCCACGCGCAATTTGATGCTTGGCTCTGCGGAAAACTTGCGCTCACTTGCCGATGGGAAAATTGTTTTTCTGGAGACCTTCAAAGCCCGCCAACTCGACCAGCTGGCAAAAGTGCCTCTCGTAAAAGACCAAGCAGCCGTCGCAGCTCCCAAGGGCCAGAAAAAGCCTAAAGAGGAATATTTCACAGCCTATCCCTACACGATTCTTCGTCAGGATTTCCGCAGTACGCGCCTGGCAGTGGATTTGATTCTGCAAAAAGACTTTGTCCGTGGCTCGCTCGTGATGGATGCTGACTCTTTTGCCACGCCGATAGCAGGTACTGAGCTTTTCTTTGCGTCCGTGCCGGATGAAGTGGTGCACCGTTACGAGCTGCATCCCAAGGACGATTCTTACATCCAGGTTTTCTTAAAAATGTTTCGCAAACGCACCAACGCGGAGTTGGCGGCTATTCGAACTATCTTGAATGAAAGATACCCGCGCAAAGTGCAGCTTTGGAAGCTTATGGGTCTGGACATTGACCTATTGACCGAGCCCCGCACTGGCCGTGAAGACCGTGCGAAGCTTGAGTTCAAGGCGGTATTTCAGAACCCGCGGTACGATAGCTTCCGTGAACTCGTCGATCTAGCGACGTATGAAGTGGCCAATCCGTTCGATTCTTCCGCGGCGTTTCTGAAAATGGCACAGGCTTCGGGTTCCGAATTAAAGGCGCCGATCCCTGCCGCTATTTTGCGCCTGTATTCGCCCGAGCTTTTCTTAAAGACAGAGAACTTCGACCGCTTAACGCTGGAAGAGAAGCTTCATACCGTGGCTAAGTACAAAGCGGCGCTGAAATTCTTTGAAGGCAAGGCCTACGATCGTCTGGTTAAGCAGTTAACGTTTCGTAATGGCCACTTAGATCGGTTTCACTTTATAAATCCCGGCGTTTTAGAACCGTCCGATGAAAGCAGCTTGATTGATTTCTTGCACGCGCAATGGTCGGCTGCCGAGGCGAATGGCGGCACGGATTTGGTTGCGCCTCTGTACTTGAATTCTGTTCAGCATAATCTCGATGTGGAACTCGAAATCTATGACGCAATCAAAGCTGCAAAGCGCAGTCGCAAGAAGCCAGTCGTTGTCGTCGATTTGGATAACACTTTGTTTGAATCCTCGTCCCGGGTGCTGGCGATTCTCCAGCGCTATGATCAGGTGAGTAAGACCCGTTACTTTGACGGTCTTACGCTGGAAGACCTGCCCACAAGCGATTTCAAAGAGTTCCTCTTCATCCATTTGATGAAACAAATTCCAGATTTCATACAGCTGATGGAGCTGGTGGAGCATATTTGCACGTTCTTGCAAATGAATGAGTGGGAGTACGATTTTGTCAGCGGCATGCAGGCGCACCCCGAGATGGTGCAGCTAATAAAAGCATGTGAGAGCGAGGGCGCGGAGGTCGTTTACCTCACCTCTCGTCGACATTATCAAGCGCGTGCCACGGAAGACAGTCTGCGCCGCTTGGGTCTGAAGGGAAATGTCATCTACTATCCCGATGATGAAACCAGCTCGGTCGCAATTTGGAAGACAACCACAGTGTTGGACTGGCTCGAGATATTCAAAGACATGCGCTTTGTTGGATTTCTGGACAACGAGACTGCGACTATCAACAAACTAAAAGCCGAATTAGAGGAGCTTGTTGACGAGGGTGAGCTGGAGGAGAAGCAGGTGCCGGTCGTAGCACGCGTTCACTTGCGCCACCACAATCGCCAAAGCCACGCGTTCTTAATGCAGAACGAAGCGGAGCTCTATCCGATCCATACGCCGTGCCCCGCGCTCATCGCGCAGGCAGGTGCTGGAGACGAGGACGAAGACTAGCCTATAAAAATTACATACCACGTGACGCGGCGCATGCTCCCGGCTTTTTATTGGACCTCAACATGGTTTAGGGGCTTCGATAGTGAAACTGTCTCTGCGCGTAGCGTCTACTCTTTTTCTGTTTTCCACTTCGTCTTTTGCCGGCCCCTTTGAATTCCCATTGCCGTCTGTAGAGGGTTTTGAAGCGTCGGTCGTCATTGTAAACACCGACGGGCAATTTCAGATTGAAATGAAAGGCTCGGTCAACCCCGCACAGACATCCGCATTCAATGAGTGTTCTCTTGTGGTGACACTTCGAGGCACTTGGTTGTGCAGGAGTTAAGCAAACTAGCCCGCAGTCAAAACGCTCGCTCCATTCGCCGCTCAAAATATCTCATTTTGCCTGGGGTGGCTGGCCCCCTCTTTGCAAAATAAGCCTGCGATGAATTGGAGTTACTTTGTATTCTGCCGGTGCACGCTTTGGCTTTTGCCTCTGCTGCTAACGGTGTGCGTGCCGGCGTACTCCTATCCTCCCTTATCGGACGCCGAATTTGCCAGGCTCTGTGCGTTGACCACTGAAAGTGTGACAGAAATTACGCGCGCGCGCGAAATCGCCGAGAAGGCGGGGTATCGACTTGCGACGTATGGTGGCACTTCTCGCGAAATCGCCGTCTTTGTCCGCAAGAAAATCGCGGAACTTGGCGGAGCTGCGGAGTTCGAGAAGTGGATTGGCAGCACCGATCGCCTGCACTTGCTCGATTGGCACCACATTCAGAGTGATTTGGATCTACTTCTTATCCCTAACCTTGGCGGCAAAGCAGACGAAGGCGAAATGGCTGCTGTCGCGAAACAGATTGAACAAAGCTTACCGGGAAATATCTTCTTCAAAGAGACTGATGTGCGAGTAGCTTCTAGTTTCTTCCGAGAGCATCCACCAGGCAACGAGCACTTTGAAGCTATTTCCAATGTGGCCTTCGGCCGCGAAGGGATGGAGTCTGTAGGGCAACTCACTGTCGATGTGAATGGGCAGAAGCGATCCCTGAGCGAATGGGGATTGTCCCAGCTCAATCGTGGCCATCTCGAATTTGAAGTAAATCGTCAGCATCAGAGCACGGCAGACGCGTACGGCTCCATGCGGCAGTTTCTCCGTTGGTTACGCTATACCTCTGAGCTCCCAGGGTTTGAGTTAACTCCCGCTTCGCGTAAAGAAGTTATCGACTATTTTGAATGGTTAAAAAAAGAACATGGAAATAGTATTCGTGCTTTGTTGCAAAAAGGCGACCGCAGTTTTCTGAATAAGTCCAAAGCAGACTCCATAGACGAGAAGCTAATTGAGGCGTTGGAAAAACTTCAGCTTTATTCACCCGATCCTTACAAGACAAACCAGTGGATGGACGATGTAGGGCTAACCTCCTTTTTAGAAGAAGCCGGTGTCGCCACACGTCGACAACTCAAACCGCTGGCCAGACTGGGCGTGCCTCCTACTCCAAAAGGCGCAGGGGCAGCACAACCCAAAATTCTTCGCCACCGGACGACGTTAGCTGCTGCCCAGAATATAGGGTTGGGGGCGATGTGGGCTTCTAATAACGAAACGATCATCGGGGGCAAACCTACCACCGCAGTAATGGGCACTGGACTCTATGCGGCCGAAGCTTTCCAGTCGGTAGGATACGGCGACATGTATGTGGAACTGGAACTGCATCCGCATGCGCGCCGCGGAATCGACTATGTCGAATCCGGTGGGTACTACACCATCATTAACCGCGATGCGATTGTCTCCGTTCGGCCTCTAACGTTGGAGAGCCTGCGAAAAAACTTTGAAGCGCAGTTATCCGCCCCTGAGACAACTACCGCAGATAAGCGGAGCCTTTTGCGCGGTCTAGCTTCTCTTTACTATCCCGAGTCGCATCCCGAGGAGTGGGCCGACTTTCAAAAGACGCTTCAGTGGGCTGCAGCCCAAAAACTTGAGAGCTCTTTTATTTCAGCTTACTTAAAGCGACCGGGCTCTGTGGAGTATCTCACTGCATTGCCACTCGACTCCGAGATACGCCGCTTTCTCAATGAATACCTTAGCAACAACCCGACACTCGCACTCTCTCTTACCGCAGAAAATCGGGGAAGTGATCGCAACACTTGGGATCAGGTCAAAGAGTTACTTAAAGATCCTAGAAAGGAAATAGATTCACTGACGGGTATTATGATCGCAATGTCCGCGCGGTCAGAGGACCGGCGTCGGCAAGACGCCGTTCCTGACTATGGAAGCCATTCCTATAGCTTTTGGGACGAGGACCGAATTGACACGCGCGAGCAAGATAGTTTGCGAGCGGAAAGATTTAAAAAACAGCGGGTCGTTAGCGATGAGTTTTGGCACGAGTACTTGGCCGCGATAAAGAAGCGCGCGAATGGCGGGCAGCATCTGCCCCTATTGCTGGTCATGCCGCAAAGGGCATGGGAGCCTCACATTGTTCCGCTTCTCGACCAGCCAAACTCGCTCCACTTGTGGAAGGCAATCAGCGAGATCCCTAACGTAGAGTTTAATGAAAATATCTGGGCGAAGTTGCGGAGTAGTTGGAAAGGTGCAGATCCCGAGCTCCGTCAGTATTTGGCCGAATTGGTACAAGCTAGGCCTGATTGGGATAAACCCATGGGCGAATGGTCGCAACAAACCTGGCGCGGTCTACCTTCGGGAATTTCGTTTCCGGCGCTGGCGGTAGCCGCCGCTCGAAACTTAAAAAACAAAATTTACTTAACCGCCACAGAAATCGCAGAAGCAAAGTCTTTGCTAGAAATGGCCGGTGAGAGCGCATCAAAGGTTGCTAAGACACTCTCGGAGCAAGCCAATATCAGGGCGGATCAATGGGAGATAGACAGAGCCTTTGCTTTAAATGGTAACCACTTTAATCCCGAAGGTAGGCGCGATCTTATTACGCGAGATTGGACTGCTGAAACAAAGCAGATCGTTTTGGACTGGCTGCGATCAGCAGATCCCGCCTTGCAGACGTTAGCTTTATCGGTGCTTAGCAATCGCCCTAACTTGTCGTCAGAAGAGTGGCGGGCGATGGGGCGCATATCAGATTCAATACCGCCCGATACAGAAGACGGCTGGTCAGACCGGCGATCCGATTTACTTTCCACATTAGCTACTCGCTTCGTTCCCGAGGCAGAAGACTGGACTCCGGAAGTGTGGCGCCTGCAAAGCCGCTTTGTGCATCAAGGCCACGGCTTTCTCCCCCGCGTCCGAGATGTGAAGCCCAGTTGGCAAGAGTCTTCATGGACCACGATTATCGGAAACTTGAAACGCGATCGGGAGATCAGCTCCTATCAATTAGAATTAGCTTGGAAGGTCGCCACTTCTCGCGATGAAAAAGTACCGGCGGAGCTCTGGAAGATGATTATTGAACAGAAGTCCTGGGGAATAATCTCAACAGAAAAAAACTGGCCGCGCGAGGCGTGGATAGGCGCGTTGGCGGAGCTTTCCCAGTTGATCGAAAAGCTGGATGATCTGAACTGGCGGAAAAAGTATTTTGATGGAGAAGATTTAAAATTCTTGCTGGAAACGCTATTGAACCGTGCCGATCTCCCTCAAGAGTTGTGGGCCTGGCTGGAACACCCTTTCATTCGAGAACGGTTTCTCAAAGGTTCGTTGGGTTCGGGGGCTCGTAGAGATATTTCTCCAGAGCTAAAAGCGCGTTACGAAGCCGCTCTCGCCGAGAGGGGGCAGAAAGGTGTAGCGCAGTTCGACAGCTTGCAGTCCCGGCGACACGCGAACCCTTCAGAGCCCGTGGTGATGGAACAACAGTTAGCTGCTCCTCGACGAACGATCAGCTACCGCTGCAGAATTGCTTATCTCACTCTGACCAAGCGCAAGAAAAAGTGATTTAAACGCGGTGAATGACTTCGCTGTTGGGAATTCTAAACGGCGAATTCCAAGTGCCATTGCCCAACGCTTTGCCAATGGCGACGACCATCACCACGCGATCAAAACGTCCAAGGCCTAAGACCTTGCGCACACGGGCTTCATCGAAGCCTTCCATCATGCAGCTGTCGTGATCCTGGGCGGCAATGGCGAGGACGAGATTCTCCGCGGCAAGAGCTGCAGATTTAATCGCCACGCATTCTAGATCGCTGCGAAAACACTGGTTGCGGATCACGGGCATGAAGAGGCCCATCACGCGCGATACGATCCATTTTAAAAGTCCGAGAGAATTAAACCATCCCCACCGATAAACAAACGGTACGAGCTTAGAATAATATTTCTTCACGATGGGAGGCGCGTGCTCGCGCTCTGTCCAGTCGATTAATTGTTGATTGGACCGCCGCCATTTGCGTGGATTAGCGGTGATGACGATGAGCTCACTCGCCGAACGCGCGGCAACTTGGCTTAAACAGGCTTTCACCAAAAGTGCTTTTTTCGTCGGTTCCTGAACCCAATAAAAATCCCAGGTTTGCGAGTTAGAAGAATTCGGCGCCCATACGGCTGCCTTGAGCGCTCGCTCCACCACCGCGCCATCGATTGGCTCGCTAGTAAATTTGCGAATGCTGCGTCTTCTGCGGACTACATTGAAAAAATCAGGGTAATTAAGACCGTTCATGGCTGAGATTTGTACGCCATAGAGTACGGTAATGAAAGTCCACCTATGCGGCAGGTTTGGGCAAGAGCGGTAAAACTGGAGCCGACCACCGGACTTGAACCGGTGACCTACTGATTACAAATCAGTTGCTCTACCAACTGAGCTAGGTCGGCCTCGTAGAAACGAATCACAAACTTACTTGGTAATCCGGGGTCGGGTCAATTCATACAACAGAGCGCTTGTAGCGGCGCTTGCATTGAGCGATTGCACTTTACCCGCCAGGGGAATTTGCACCACGCAATCACACAAGCTCTTAATCAAGGGGCTCATGCCATCGCCCTCGGCGCCAATCACTAAGACCCATTTATCAAAATCAGGCACCTTCCACGGCGCCACGGATTCCGCCCCCAAGTCCGAACCGATTATCCAAAATCCTGCGTCTTTTAATTTGCGAAGCGCTTCACCCAGATTGGTCACTTTGCACAAGGGCAGGGTGGCCACGGCACCCACCGAGGCGTTCACCACTGCGGAAGTCACCGCGACCGACCGATCCTTGGGAAAAACCGCGCCCGCCACGCCAAAAGCTTCCGCACTTCGGCAAATCGCGCCAAAATTCTGTGGATCTTGGATATGGTCCAACGCCACTAGGCCGGCTTTCTGCGCACTCTTTAATTTCTCAACCAGTGCGCCAAAATCCGTATACGGGAAATCGCCCATCACGGCGGCTACTGAATCTAAACCATCGGCACGTTTTTGCCCGCCGCCACCCGCACCCACCGGGATGCCCTTTTTCGCAGCTAATTCGACGAGAGTCGCGATACGGCCGCGTAACTGGTTGGCCGGTCTATCGGTCTCGATCTTCTGAATCCACTTAGGCTGGTGCGTGAGGAAGTGTTCAATCGCACTGGCGTGCGTGATCCTCAGGCGATTGTCTTCTGAGTTGGGGCGTTTCATTTAAACAGTCGACTCACTACCGTCAGCGGTTCGCGCGATTGCGTAATAGGGCGGCCGACGATCAAGTAATCCGCCCCGCCTTCCAAGGCTTCCAATGGGGAGGACACGCGCTTTTGGTCGTCGCGGAATACTTCTTCACCCGGCAATCGCACCCCGGGAGTTACCAACATGAAGCCCGGCAAAGTGCGCGGACGGATTTGGGACAGCTCCTGGGGAGAGCACATAATGCCGGCCAAACGGGTTTCCATCGCGATATCAGTCAAGCGTTCGACCATTTGGGTCTCGCTCTGCGGCCAGCCCCAGTTCATGGAATCCGGGGCGCCTTGGCTGGTGAGCAAGGTAACTCCCAACAACCGCAGGCCCGTTCCGCGACAGGCCGCTCCCGCCGCTTGCAGCATCGTGGCGCCGCCCAGGCAGTGGACGCTCGCAAATTGCACGCCCATTTCGCCGATCTGGCGGATGGTGTCGGCTACCACGTTGGGGGTGTCATAGAGCTTTAAATCTAAGAAAATCTTCTTTTTGCTGGCGTGCAGGAACTGCACGATCTCAGCACCATTCTGCGTAAAGAGAATAGGGCCCACTTTGTACCAGTCGATGGCGTCGCCCAGCGTGGTCACAAGGCCCTTCGCCGTGTCCAACGCCTCAAAATCCAGGGCAACCATGACTTTTTTTAATCTTTCATCCCGACTTTCCATCATGAGCGGTTGATATCAGTTTTATACCGAGGCTACAATTCCCGGATGCCTCATTATACTGGTCCATCCGAGTCGCGGTCCTCTTATTCCGGGGGCTATCATGCGGCAATCCTAAGCTTTTTATTGCCTGGCACTGGCCAGCTTTTTCAGGGTAGCCGAACGCTTGCGATGATCTTTTTTGCCGCTTTTGCGGGGTGCTTTTGGACCGCAGCCAGCGCGCCGGTCGCCCTCATTGTTTCCATCGTCTCGGGGCTGCAATGCCTGTCGCTTGAGCGTTCGGGCAAACCTTTTAAAATGAGCAAACGCTATTTGCTCTATCTGGCGCTGAGTTTTATCGGATTTTTGCTTTGGTTCTTTGCGGTGGCCGGAGAATTTATCTTTGGTGCCAAAGCCATTGCCGCGGAGATGCCGCCTGCGCAGAGTGAATTAGTGGATTTGCGCAAAGTCGATTTCACGATCGCAGTCCAGATGCACTTTGCGAGCGAGAACAATCTTTCAGGAAAAAAACTCCTGCCAGAAGATCGCTGCATTGTGCGCAAGCCCGTTGCGGTGTCGTTAGCGCGGGTACAGGAGAGTTTGCGGTTACGGGGCTTGGGACTAAAGGCCTTGGATTGCTACCATCCTACTTCCTTGGAAACTAAATTTCTCGAGTGGCTGCCCAAAGGTACCAAGCCTGAATTTATCAAAGCCGATCATCCGGTTTATCGGGGAGCTTGGGTAGAAGTGACTTTGGTGCAGCAAGATGGTGCCGATGTCGTGATGCCCTACTCGACGCCATTCGTAAAAAAAGACAAGGCGCTGCGCGGGCGCGCCATCACCGGTGCGAATCAGCGTAAATCCAAATCCAATGCGCGCGTGCTCGACGCGGCGATGCGTAAAGAGGGGTTTGTCGCTGATAAGTCCTGGCCCGGTGCTTATAGGTATAATGTTTGGGAACAGTTTCAACCCAGTGAATTGCCTTTTTCGGAGATCCCCTGAGCACTCAAAAAAAAATCTCGTGCGCGCTGGTAGCGTTTGTACTGTCGATTTCGAACGTGTGCATGGCGGCGATGGGCAATGGCCCCGGAGCCTTCTCCACGCTGTTTGCAGGCTCGCTTAATTACAACTACGTCTCCACTCCGGCAGACGAAGTCGCCGGCGCTACTTACAGCCGGCAATACGCACAGCCGGCGTCGTTAAAAATCGAATTGGGATTTCCCATTGGGGAGTCCATTTATCTTGGATTTGTCTTTGATAGTTGGATGGCAGGCCGCTCCTACAACGACGGCGCCAGCGATATCACCGATAAGTTGGATTACAAAGTCGTTGGCGCGGAGCTTGGGTACATGGGCGGTAATCCTCGAGCGTTTTTTGCCTTCACTGGGTTTGTGGGTTACCCGCTCACTCTGCAGGTAGTTTCCACATCAGGGACTTTCACCAAAGCGGGCAAGCGCAATCTTTGTTATGGAGCGCGCGGCCTTCTCGGATTGCGAATGACATCCTGGTTAGCGCTTTTGATGGAGGCCGGATACCGCATTCGAGATCTCGGCGATTTAACCAGCGGCGGTACTTCCTACATTGGTCAGTCCTTCACACTGACGGGCTTTTACATCTCCACCGGCATCGGCTTCACGCTGTGACAGTCGACCGTTCTTCTGGCAGAATTGTGCCAACGTGAGAGTAGCATCTAAGACGCATCATCGAGCACGGCTGCAGCTCGTTTGC
>JALHPX010000034.1 GCA_022842225.1 bacterium | reverse complement strand
GGTCACTGCTTGAGTGGGTGTGATTTCTCCACGGTGATCCGTCATGTCGGTTTTGACATAGCCCGGATGCAAAATGACGACGGAGATTCCTTTTGAGCGCAGATCGTGCGCCATGGAAACGCCCGCTGCATTCAGAGCCGCCTTGGACATACGATAGCCGTAGTAGCCGCCCGAATTGTTGTCGGCAATCGATCCCATACGGCTGGTAATCAAGGCGATCTTTGTGCCTTTTCTAAGGTGAGGGAGAAGTGCGCTCACGCAAAGAACAGGACCGACCGCATTTACGAGTAGCTGCTTTTCAATTTCCGGTTTGGAGATTGCGGTGATTTCATCCTGCAGGAAAATTCCAGCGTTTAAGACGAGCAGATCGTACTGAGTGGCACCCAGTTTCTCGCTGAGTTTTTGCAGCGCCTGGGGATTTGTTACGTCGATATTTTCTTCGATCTGGCAGCCGAGTGATTTTAGTTCAGTCGAAGACTGCCTGCAGACGGCGGTGATTTTGTAGCCGTCTTCTTGTGAGAGTTGCTTGCAGAATTCTAAGCCGATGCCGCGATTCGATCCGGTAACGAGTGCATTCATAGGCCTTAAATAGACCAGGGCCGAGTTAGGCGGCAACTCCTAACTCGGCCCAGATCGATTAGAGGAAATTAATCCCTGTCGTTACACTTCACTCACTGCGAGGACTCTTAACGCAGTAGGTTCAGTGCTAGACGGGGCGTTTCGTTCGCTTGCACCAAGACAGATACACCGGCTTGGCGAAGGATCGATTCCCTCGTAAGATTTGTCGTTTCCACAGCCATGTCGGCGTCGCGGATACGAGACTTAGCGGCCATCAAGTTCTCTTTGTAGATACCTTGAGAGTTGACGGTCGTTTGTAAACGGTTTTGAGAAGAACCGATTCGCGCTCTAAGTTCGTTGACTTGGATAATGGCGTTATCGAGGACCTCTAGGGAATCCTGTGCGCTCCCTTTCTCGTTAACTTCTACGCCATCAATGCCCAAACCACCCGCGGTTAAATCGGTGTTTCCTGGGTCAAATACGATACGATCTTTCTCTGGATCGTTTCGTACGCCGACTTGGAATTCCAAGCGGACTTGTTCGCCGGCGAGTAACTCACGATCCAAGAACGTCGTGGTGCGAGCAACTCGAGTGATTTCACTCTTTAGCTCGGTCACTTCGTTGCTTAACATCGAGCGCTCACGCTCTCCGAGAGTGTCGTTCGCAGATTGCATCGACAGTTCGCGGATACGAACTAACATGTTACTGATTTCAGTCGTACCACCTTCAAACACTTGAATGAGGGAGATACCGTCTTGTGCGTTCCGAGTCGCCTGACTCAAAGACCGGATCGTTGCATTCATGTTGTCGGAAATTGCTAATCCTGCCGGATCATCCGACGCATTCACAATGCGCGTTCCAGTTGCCAAGCGTTCGATCGTTTTCGCCATGCTGTTCTCTGTGTTCGACAGAGTACGCTGAGCGGTGATCGCTAGCTGGTTAGTTTGAATTGTCATTCCCATTTTCAGACTCCTATTAGTTTTGAACCACCTCCATCCGTAGTTATTTGCGCTGTGTTATGCGCACCGTGCAATCATTGCACTGCATCTTCCGCACCTAGGTTAACGCCCTGTTTCAGCTGATGCACCACACCATTCGACACGGTGGCTAATAACTTTACAAAAAAGTTTGTGATGCGTCAGATAGAATGACGCGCAACGTTAAGCGGTCGTAGTTGCGACTAAATTTAAAATGCGCGGTGAGCTTAATGCGTCTCATTGGACGCAATAGGCTGTCACATAGAGTCGAAGTGTTTTAATTGACGTTGCGCGTCAATGGAATTACCGGAGTGTTGGTGAAGAATCGAGTGCAAATTGTCGGCGACAAGAGCGCCAAAGATTTAAACTGGGTGGGAACGCTACGGCACGACCTTGCCGGCGTTACCAATGCCCTGCAAACTCTATTGGGTAGCGACCTGGGGATGGACGCTCCGGCTCGTCAGATATTGGAACTCTCGGTGGAACGCCTCAATCTAAAATTATCTGAGCTCGATAAACGATGGCTGGAGCGGTCGCAACCATGAGCGCGTACCGAACTATCTTGTTGGTGGCTGCGATGGAGCAGGAGAGCAGCCCTTTAAAGCAGTCACTCGACTTTAGACCTGCGACCGCTAGCTCGCGCTTTGCAGTTCCGTTCTCTCGTTTTGAGGCGGATCTAGGCGGAACTCGACTGATTCTCAGTCTCAATGGCAAAGATCGCCGCTATGGGAATGAAAATGTTGGATTGGAGATGGCCGCGCTCAACACCTACGATGCGATTCACGCTTACAGCCCAGACCTGGTGATTAACTTTGGAACCGCAGGCGCCTTTAAAGACAGAGGCGCCGAAGTGGGAAAGGTCTTTTTGAGTAAGGATCGCTTTTTCTTCCACGATCACCGCATCCCGCTCTCGGGCTACGAAGATTATGGTCGTGGGTATTTGCCCGGCCTAGACGTCGAATCTTTCGCACAGGCTTTGTCATTACCCACAGGAATTGTTTCCTCCGGGAGTTCGCTTGATTTTACGGACCGCGATTTGGAAGAAATTCACCGCAATGGAGCGACGTTAAAAGAAATGGAAGCCGCGGGCATCGCCTGGAGTTGCTATCTGACGGGGATTCCGTTTTTCGCGATCAAATCGGTTACAAACTTAGTCGACAAAACAGTTTCGTCGGCTACCGAGTTTGAAAAGAATTTTGCCGTGGCGGTGGAGTCTTTGACGAACACCACTCGGACTGTGTTGGAGGCAATTGTTAGAGGAGAATTACCGGGGAAGTAAGTGAGCTGGTTTGATGTTGCCCCTAAGTCGTCTGATCCTATTGTTGGTTTTGCTTTTCGGCACCCCTGCTTTTGCGCATTCTGACGCGATTGCCGTCATCTATAGTTACCCGCCTGGTGAATGGTTTCACGGCATACAGGAGACACTGAAGAAGTCCTCGGCGGACTTGGGACTTGCTGTGGATTTCGAGCCGATTATTTTTCACGCCGAGTATTGGTCCAGAAGGCCCGAGCGAGAAACGGAAAAAGAGAAAGAGCGTATCTTGGGAATGCTGCGAAAGCAAAAGCCCAAGGCCGTCGTTATTTGCGACGATGAGGCAGCCGATATTTTTGTGGTCGCCATAAGGGATTTGAAAATCCCTACGTTCTTACTAGGCGTAAATCGCGAACTTGCCGACATTCCGTGGTGGAACTCCGTGAAAGACAGTTCGGCAATAGTTCTTGAGCGTTACCCCGTTGAACAACTGCTGCAGGCAGCCCGTCGGATGATGCCGCGAGCCCGGCGGATCAGCCTCGTGAGTAGTCTTAATGCGACCTCCCGCTTTATCTTGCCGGGTATTATGCGCGATGTGGAAAGCGCAAACAGTCGCTTGGGTGGAGAGCCGTTTTTGATTGTAGATACTTTTCGCTCCGAAAAATGGCAGGACTGGAAAGTGTATTTGGGCGAGGTCCGGCATAAGGCGGACCTCGTTTGGATCTTAATTCCGTATGACGTGCACGATCACCACGGCACTGAAGTCCCCATCGAGCGTATGGGCAGATGGCTGAAAAAGGGTTTGCAGGTTCCTTCACTCGGGTTGTCGTCGATACACCCCAAGATGGGAGTGCTCTTGACGGTTGCGATGACCCCGCAGCAATTGGCGCGGGCATCGGCGAGTCAGATCGCTCGTTGGCTGAAAGGCACGCCGCTTGTCAAAATTCCTCCACAGACGGAGCGAACGGGGTACCTGCAAGTGAATTCGCTTACCGCTAAACGACTGCGCCTGCGCATTCCCAGAGAAATTCTCTCCGCCTCGACACTCGTGCAGGAACCTCACCTTCCCTATGGACGCTAGCACCGAAAACTCGAAATGGATCTTTTGCGCACGATGGGTGATAGCGCTGTTCTTCGCTCTGGCGACGATAGCTTGGGTGGTGTCACTGCAGCGAACTCGATTGGAATTCCTCAGCCATCGGTTTGAATCCGAGCTTCTGTCGACGGAGAAAGTGGTTAGGCTTTTGAGTCGGACGACGGTAATTGAAAATGGCATCCGCTTTGGCAGCGGTCAAATGGTGGAAGCTGTTTTGAATCACTGCATCCGCGGCGAGGCCCAAATCGCAGCGTTGGCGGTTTGGGATATTCAGTCGGGCACTCTGCTGTCGAACACAGTTTCTCCCACCGGGCTCTTTACGGGTACTCCGGAATTTCTTTTGCATCTCAAGCCTCCCACCAATGCCGGCTTCGCAGCCGAGTGGTTTGGACTGCCTCAGTCAAACAGTGAGGCGCCGTTGCTCGTGGGGTTCTCCTTGCCAGTGGAGCAGGATGAAGAACCCGTTGGGGTATTGGCAGCTTACGTCGCTGTCGCCGAGGTTTTGAACAAAGTGGAGCCAGGCGCTGGTGCGGCCGCGCTCATTGGCGCCGACGAGGGGGGCGTGCTTTCGATCGCTGAACCGCTTGGACGTGTGCAGCCAAGAGTGTTCTTGCAAGTTCCAGCGTCGCATTGGCTGCCCTGGGGCATAATTTGGGCGTTCACGGCTGCTGCCCTGGCCCACTTGGTATTTTGGCGATCAGAATTTTGGATTCGCAAAAGACGAGAGAAGCAGCGAGCGCGAGACGCGCTCTACGAACAGGCGTTGCAAGTGACTCATGACATTCGCAGCCCTGTCTCGGCGCTTTGGAGTATTTTGCCGCGCACAGATTTTCGGGAGAAGGCGGATCGAGAGCTCTTCACCCAATGCGTCCGCCGGATGCATCAAATTGCAGAAGACCTTCTAGCAAAATATCGACGACAAGATAGCAATCCAGGCTTCGCTCACCTAGGGCAAGCTGTCCTGCAAGCAGTGGCGGAGTGCCGAGCCGCTGAAAGTCAGCGACGTCCTGGTCTCAAGGTCGTTTTTTCGAAGTCTCAGGAATGGAGCACATGCATTGCGTTGGACCCCGAGGTGGTGCGTCGCGCGTTGGTAATTTTGGTGCAGAACGCGATCGAAGCGGCTCCATCAGAATCTCCAGTGGTAGAGATAGGTTGGAAAAGTCATAGGGAACTGGTTGATTTGTGGATTCGGCATAACGGCAAAATCGGCGGAAGAAAATTAACCAGCCATGGTTTGGGAACTCGATATTTACAAACGGTGTTCCACTCAGCGCCGCAACCTCGCGCTGTCGTTCGCGATGCGCGTCAGTGGATTGAAGTGCAACTGGTTCTACAGCGAAGAATCCCGGATGCTGACTTTGCCAATCGCATCGTATTTTCCCGCCGCGAACCGATCACCGTCTTGGACGACGATGCGACGGTGTATGCCAGAGTAAGTGAGCGCATCGCAGAACGGTGCCCGCTTTATTTCGCCTCCAGCAAGGTGGAGCTGGAAGAGTCTTTAGTCCGAAGCGGCGGCGGTGGCGTTTTTCTCGTTGATTTTCGTCTGGCGCCAAATGAGTTTTCGGGGCCTGAGGCTTTGCAGCTGTCAGAGGCCCAGGGGCCTCGTTATTTAGTAACATCTTTTCCCGAAGATCCCGGTGTGCTGATTGCGTCTTCGCGTTGGAACATGCCGATTGTTGCGAAGTCCACTTTGACAGAGATTCCCTTTGTAGAGCGAACAGAGCTGGCCGCGTTTGTTTTAGTAGATGACGACTCGCTTACGCGTCGAAGTTGGGAGGTGTCGGCGGCCTCCAGAGGAATTCGACTTAAAGTCTTTGCGGAGCTCAATGAAGTGGCATTGCAGGAAATCGAAAAAGACGATGCGTGTTTTGTCGACGGAGGGCTGCTGGTTGCCAGGCCAACGGCACTAGATGTTCTAGCCGCACACGGGCCGCATCGTATTTTTATAACCACCGGCGCCCCGGAGCGAGCCGCCCCTTTTCTGTCGCGTGTTCACGGTGTGGTAAATAAAAGGCCGCCCTGGGACAACCCGGATTTTTGCTTTCAACCGAATAGTTCCGTATCATGACTCCCATGAAATGCGCACGCATCGTCGGGGTGGGAGCTTATGTTCCCGATCGCGTTATTAAGAACGATGATCTCAAGCAATGGATGGAAACATCGGACGAGTGGATCGTTCAACGCACTGGAATCAAAGAGCGGCATTGGGTGAAGCCCGAACAATCAACGAGTGACCTGGCGCTCGAAGCCTCGCTCGCTGCGCTGAAATCTGCTGGGTTGGACAAATCCAAAATCGATCTCATTATCTTTGCGACACTCAGCCCCGATCACGTTTTTCCGGGAAGCGGTTGTTACCTTCAGAGCAAGTTGGGGATTCCAGAGATTCCGGCGCTCGATATTCGGCAACAATGTTCAGGTTTCCTTTACGGGCTCTCTATTGCCGATCAGTTTATTCGCACGGGTATGTACAAGAATGTGCTTCTGGTTGGCGCCGAGGTGCATTCAAAAGGACTGGATCTATCGACGAAAGGTCGAGATGTCTCGGTGCTTTTTGGCGATGGCGCGGGGGCCGTTGTTTTATCTGCGACCGAGGTAACAGATCCCGCCAAGCAAAGCTTTATTTGGAATACGCGCCTGCATGCCGATGGAGCGCATGCCGAGGAGCTCTGGGCGGCAGCGCCAGGCACGGGGATGCCCAGTGGCAATTGGCTGGACGAGCAAATGGTGGCAGAGGGAAAGCATTTTCCTCAGATGAATGGCAAACGAGTTTTTACATCGGCCGTCCGTCGAATGTCGGAGAGTCTCACCGCTACATTGAAAGAATGTAAGGTGACTGTAGCGGATGTCGACCTCTTCCTGTTTCACCAGGCCAATTTGCGTATCAATGAAGCGGTAGCCGATCAGTTGCAGATCCCGCGCGAGAAGGTTTTCAATACGATTCAGCACTACGG
Organism: bacterium; assembly: GCA_022842225.1. Taxonomy (GTDB): domain Bacteria; phylum Bdellovibrionota; class FAC87; order UBA2466; family UBA2466; genus JALHPX01. The sequence goes on along the minus strand of JALHPX010000034.1, from coordinate 6,495 downwards.
TAATACGACAGCAGCAACGATTCCGCTGGGCATGAGAGATGCCGTTGCCAAAGGTGTTTTAAAGCCAGGAATGCTGGTGGGGCTTGCCGCGTTTGGTAGTGGATTTACCTGGAGCTCCGCTTTGCTGCGCTTTTAGAGCGTTTCTTCGCGGGCTCAATACTAAACACTCTGGCTTGCACGGGCTTCGGATAAGGCGGTAAAAAGCTTTCCGTGTCCGCCAGGTCGAGAAGATTTTGAATGAGTCTGCCCACGGGAATCTGGTAGTCCGCTCCCGCATAACCAACCAAAAAGCTAAGTGCTTTACGCAATACGATGGGATCTACCGTAGGTGTAGAGCGCAACGAGCCGCCTACTCCGCCAGGTCCAATGCTGTGCCAGGTTTGAACTCGATTGGCCTCGCGAGTGAGCTTGTAGAAAAATCCATTCTCACCCATTTCAATCGTAGCTAGGGGAATTTGGTGATCGTCGTAGCCGTCGATATCTAAGCTTGCGCGCACTTCTTCGTCATTAGCCAACAGCGGCGGCAACTTCTTAGAATCTTTTTGATCGTTATGAATGAGGTAACGAAGAGCCGCGCCAAACTTCATGAACGGCAAATAGCGATTGAGAAACTCGTACGTCTTCAAAGTTTCATGCTGAAACGCAAAGCCGATAAAGCGGTCATTGCCGTTTCTCTGCACAGCGAGGCAGTCGAGCCGACCGTCTAACAACTGCAAAGTAATTCTTTTTTCCTCTGTTGCGTTGGCGAGCAGGCTTTCCTGGTTCGGATCGATCTCCACGGAGAATCCACCGTAAGAGAGCTCGCGAATGCGGCCCAGTGGATGCCCCGACAAAAACACAAAGCCAATGCGATCGTGCACGAGAGCAAAGCGCGGATAGGATCGAAGGTCGGTTTGTTTTTGGGCAAAAAGTCGACTCAGGATGGCATTTTTCAATCGCATAAAGTGTCCAGTTCCTTAATCTATCGGCAAAAAAGCCCTGGTGCATAACGGCCCCAGAAAGCGTGCAAACTTTTCCGTGGTGCAGCGCGTGAAGCCGCGCATTTGCTTGGCATGTTTCTCGCTATTAGAAGGAGTGTGAACACCCCATCCTCCATCACCGGTTCGCCAATCCGACGATTCGCTCTCATCGCCTTCGAGCAACGTGCTTTATGGCTCGCTGCGTTTGGATTTATCTCGTTCTTCGCTGTGGCTCCCTTGGCCCTCATGTACTGGGATTTCCGCTCTCCCGCGACAAACCTGGATGAGTCGCTTTTCCGAAGGGCCATCGCAGTCTTGTTTCTCTGGACGATGGCGCAGGGGGCGATGGTTTTTCTGTCGAAGAAACTGCATTTTGAGGTGTCTTCTTCGCTCCGGAGACACATTTTGCAAGCCCTAGAAGGAATGCCTGATGTGGTTTCGTTTTCAGAGAAGCGACGACGTGTGCTGCGCGATCTTTTAGTCATCGAGGATTGGTTTAGCGATCGCTTGCCGCGGTACTTTTTCGCGGCGGTAACTTTTCTTACGTCGTTGCTGTTGTGGACTTCGATTAGTCCTTTATTGGCGATGAAAGCCGCGGGGATCTTTTTGGTGTGGGGTGCCTCGCTCACCTGGATCGGGCGTCGGCGAATTACGCATCTGCGCGGCTCCAAGGCGTTCAGTCTTAAGGAGACCAAGTTGTTTTCGGATGTGCTGGAAGGCGCACGAGCCGTTCAATCGCTCTTTAGTGTGCCGTTTATTCTTCGGCGCCACGAAGTCTTACACCAATCAGCGCGGCGAACGCAGTCGGCGCGCGCCTTGAAGGCTTCGGTGCTCACCCTGTTCTTCTACGCTCTATCGTCGATAACTTGCTTGCTTTTGTGGGCGTCAATCATCGAAAGTTTTGAGTCTCTAAGCTTTGATAGACAGTTTTTCTCTACCTTGTGGTGTCTAGTGGTTTTCTCTGTCGGCTCAAATGTGCGTTTTCTTTTCGAGGAGACAGTGCAATTTGCTCGCAGCGCACGGCGCATCGCCCGACTTTCCCAAAGCCGCCAGCTTCCTTGCATCACCGCTGCTTCGAACTCTTCGGATCGCATGGTTTGGGGATTTGAATTTGATTCGTGCGTAGTGAGAGGGAGTGGCCGCCAGGCCGCTGTGAAGAAAAAGATCGCAGTGGAGCGAGGTGCTATCACCATTCTTCTGGGATCCTCGGGCTCTGGCAAATCCCTGATCCTAGAAGCCCTCTGCGGATTGCGACCCGCGAAATGGTCGGGCTTACGACTACAAGATGCGCTTGGAAATGCGGCGGAGCCTTACGCCGGAGAGAGCTTTGTCTCCAAGGAGCTATTCTCCTACGTCGAATCGAACCCGTTTATCTTTCAAGGCAGTGTTCGCGAAAATATCACTTTGGGTAACTCACAGCGACTTAGTGATACAACTCTCTGGCAGCACCTCGAAGTGGTAGGGCTCCTCCCCCGCATCAAAGCGATGGGCGGACTGCACGCCCCTCTACCGCGCGGTCTTGCCGACTTTGGCCAGAGCGAACGGTTTCGGCTGGCATTGATTCGGGCACTTTTGCTGGACCGTCCGTTTCTGGCCCTAGACGACCCGTTTCGAATTTTAGACGAGCAGACTTGGCGGAGGCTCGTTCCGCTGTTGCAGCTGCAAAAGGAGTTCTGCGGCATCCTGATAGCCTGTCGCCAACTACCCTCCCGGCTTTCCCCCGAAAACGTCATTAGCATTGCGGGCTCTGGGGGCTATCTTCCTCACTCCAACCCCTCCTTTACGCCTTCTATGGGTGAAAGTTTTTTGTAGCGCCATTGAATTTGCTAAGATGGTTCTATGAAAACCATCACTTACGCTCTTGTACTGATTGGAATCCTCTCTTGTTCCGGACTGCCCTTGGCGGATAGGGAGCAACGGCAAAAGCGCTATGTGCTCCAAACAAAGGAAAAAGCCAGTACGGCGTATCGGCGGGCCATTGGTTGGATGGACAAAAATCTGCTCCCTTTAGAGGGCACTTCGATGGAGCAGCTTGCCCCCGAGGGTAAGATTGTCCTAAAAACAAAGAGCAAATGCCAGGTACTTAGCCCCGAACGGGAAGCTGAGAATCGGTTTGTTACCTATAAGCTGGTTTTGGAAAGTTTCGAAAACAGGGTAGATGTATTGTTTGAAGATCTAAAAATGACCGACGAAAAGGGTGTCGTGCTGAGAGACGCCACTGAACAGTTGGCAGATTCCGAGCAGGTTAAAAAGATCGAACCTTGCCTCGCTGCCGTCACGAACCCTCTGGCTAAAGGTATCCGCCAGTTGAAGATAAATTGGGAGTAATGACCAAGGTGCAATCGAACGAAGAGACAAGTTCCACACAAGAACCAGAAGTAGAAATTCCAAGTTGGAAGGCGCTGGGTGTTTCGGACGCCTTAGTAGCGTTGTTAGAGAAGCAAGGGTTTACATCTCCGACTCCAATTCAACAAAAAGCGCTGCCCGCCGCCATTGAAGGAAAAGACATTCTCGGCACAGCACGCACGGGTTCCGGAAAAACGGCTGCCTTTGGTTTGCCCCTGATTCAAAAGTTGGCGGGTCGTCGCGGCACTCTGGCAATCATTCTCTGCCCTACTCGCGAGATCGCTTTGCAAACTTTGCAGACCATGGAGATTTTTGGTCTGCCGTTAGATGTACGCACGGTCGCAGTGATTGGTGGAACGGACGTAAAGACCGACGAGCGAGCGCTCATCACTAGCCCGCAGGTGATCGTGGCCACTCCTGGTCGGCTTTGTGATCACATGACCCGCGGTAATCTCTGGCTCGAGTACGTGGAGTTTTTGGTTTTAGATGAAGCCGATCGCATGTTGGACATGGGCTTTTCTAAAGAGCTCAATCAAATTGTCGGCGCGATGCCGACCCAACGGCAGACGATGCTCTTCTCCGCCACGATGCCGGCGGAAGTTGAGTCCTTGTGCCGTAAGATTTTAAAGTCGCCGGTACGCATTTCGATTGGAAAGCCGTTGCAGGTTTCTTCGCAGGTGGATCACCGCCTGCTCTGGACCACTGAAGCGGACAAGAAGCGTGAGCTAAAGCACATTCTTTCTAACGAGCCTGGCACCATCATCGTGTTTACTCGTACCAAAGATGGCGCCACCTTGCTGTGGCGTTGGATTCACGCTGTTGGATTTCACGAATCCACCTATTTATCGTCGAATAAATCGCAAGCGCATCGCGAAGAAGCTCTTGAAGGCTTCAAGGTGGGACGTTACCGGATCATGGTAGCGACCGATGTCGCCGCTCGCGGCATTCACGTTGAGAACGTCGCGATGGTCATTAATTTTGACCTTCCCATCGAAGCCGAGGATTACGTTCACCGTATCGGCCGCACGGGAAGAAAAGACGCCAATGGCGTAGCCATTAGCTTGGTCACGGATGCAGATGTCCGTCAGGTAGAGCGCATCGAAGATTTTCTGCGTGCGCGCTTGCAGGACATTTTCCCGCCCGGTGCAGTGAGAGAGCGTCCACGCGGACGTTCGGATCGCGGTGGCGGTGGTCGCGGCGGGGGCCGTGGTGGCTCCTCTCGCGGTGGATCGAGTTCGGGCTCGGGCTCACGCGGCGGCGGAAGTCGCGGCGGTCGTTCTGGTTCTTCGCGCGGCAGACGCTAGTTAGTCTGCCACTTTTAAATACTCCAATCCCTTTTCAATCAGATACTCGGCGGGCTCGGGCAAGCTTTTCTTGTTCTTGGCCAGCGTTGACTCGAGTTGCCCCGTCCACTGTGGCTTAGCCGCTTTCATTTTCTGTGTTGCGATTTCCAAAAGCTCAATTTCTAAGAGCCACTCGTCGGCATGCTGCTTCAGCACCGCCGACGCAATGGCCTCGAGATCGTGATCGGGGATAGTCGGCTTTTGCCGAAGCGCTCTGATTTTTTCGTAGAGTGAGAAGAGGGAGAGTTCTTCTTTTGAGAAGGGCGAAGTGCGTGCGGGGGACGAGGACGCCTGCCCCATATTTAGTTCACCAAACGCTTCGATATCCGCGGGTCCGCCAAACGCTGCAACGACGCTTTCTCCCACTGCTAAATCAAACTCGCCCCATTCTGGCTGAAAGTAGCGCGTGCCGCCGCGGCTGACAGTGCAGTCGGTAAAAGTAAGAGTAAGCAGCTTCCCGTCGTGGTGGTGAGAGGATTTGAGTCTGCCCTCAACGACAAAACCGCTCACAAATTCCAGGCGACTGCTCTTACCTACAACGAGGCCGAGCTTTTTAAGATCGCTGTCTTGTGCGCGCGTGGGCGATTTGTCGGGCATTGCCTTCCATCTACCGAGTGGACTGCTAAATCCTGTTGGATGGCGGTCGCGCCCCTGTCCAGACAATTGCTCTGCGTCTAAACACAGCTGCACGGGCCCACTGAGTTTGTAGAAAGAAACTCGATCTTCGCTCTCGACTTGGAAGTTCTCGACGACACCGCTGATCTGGAGCCCCGAATCGAGTTCCACGGTATTTACCGTTTGCGCTTGCTGGCAGACCTTTAAGCTGTGTGCGCCTCCGGTGCGGAACGCGAGGCGCTTTTCTAGATCTTCCAATACGTCGACTAAGTGTTCGAGAGTCGGAGTGACAAAAAGTTGTGGCTGCGGCTCTGTAATATCGTAGGTCTGGTTTACGCAGTCCACGGTGAGCGGGATCTTTTTAACTTTTGACGATAAGCAACTTTGTGATTCACCCACCGACGATAAAAGTCCCGCGCCGTAGATTTTGGGATTGTTCATTTTTCCGACTAGCCCATACTCGACGGTCCACCAAGCCATGCGGGTGACCATCGTGGTTTCCGATAATCCCTTTATCGAAGCTCCGACCTCTTTGAGCTTGGCTTCCGCTCGCGCGATTTCCCCGGTAGGGGTATCCGGATTTTCTTTGATGTCGCTGAGGTAGCGAATCGCCTCGTAGATGCGAATGTCATCGATAGAAGCAATCGCCTTACGCGCCATCGCCGCATAGCGGTGCAGGTACCGCGCATAAGCGGGATCCGCGATGATCGGTGCGTGCCCGGCCGCTTCGTGAACGATATCGGGAGCGGGCGTGTAGGCTAAGTGCTGAACGGTGCGCATGTCCGAAGCAATGGGCAAAACTCCGCGTGCTTGGAAATCGAGAAACGCGGCGGGTGGAATAAAGCCGCGTACGGGTACGGCACCCCAACCTAGCTTTGCCAGACACTCGTCCATTTCGGAGATACGAGGGATGCGGTCCAAGGGAATGCCAGTTTGTTTGAGGCCTTCCAAATAAATGGGAACGGCATGCTGACGAAAGAACTCGCGGTTTTGCCGCATAATGTAACGCCACGCAGCATGATCGCGACTTGTGTAGGAATCGTAATTCTGAACTGCGATGTACTTTTCCAAATACTTGGGAAGCTTTTCGCGCGCAGGACTCATAGACACCTCCCCCAGGCAGCGTAAATCCCAAGCCGCATGCTCTCAGGACTCTAGCAATTTGTGAAGGGTGACGCGTGGCTCGTTCAAAATGTCATAATTTAGTGCGCTGAGCAGCAACTGAAAGCCAA
>JALHPX010000033.1 GCA_022842225.1 bacterium | reverse complement strand
TCCGTTTGGCAAGACGGGTACGACGGAAACTTTTTACTTTGACCTTAAAACCGGGGCCCCCGTGTTGATCCTGAGCGGGTCCATAAGCCAGTTCCAGTGGGTATCAGAAGACAGGGTAATTGGCATCGCGTATGGAAAACTTTCGCCAGCTTGGGAGTTGATCGTTTTCAATGTGGATGGCACAGACGTTAAAACGATCTCAACACGAGTACTGCCAGCGGCAAATGCCTGGCAGGTATCGCCGGATGGCAAGTGGCTGTTACAACCCCTGAACGGGACTCCGTGGCTTGCCGCGTCTCTCTACGAGCTCACCCGACTCAGTGACCTTTCGATAATTGAGATCGACGGGAAGTTGGAGGGGGCCAAATTTTCTCAAGACAGCACGAAAATCTACTTCAGTCAGATCAGCGACGATGTCACAAAACCTCTCCGCCCGTTTGGAGTGGTTGAACTTTCGCAGATTGAGAAAGAGCAATCCGGTGGGAAGGTAGCTCTCGATACTTTATCTGTTTCTGAACTCGGAGCGCCTCGGATAATTTATGCCGCCCCGGAGAACTCAGCCGATATGGTTGGAACCATCGAAGGCTCTGTTCCTGTAGTTACTCTCGATGCCACTGGATGGAATATCCGAACAAAATTTAAGAATCTGACGGCCGATAAGCACTTTGAATTTAATTTCAATGGCTCAGAGCGAGTCGGCTGCAAGCTTACCGACTCGTCGGGTAAAGTTGTCGCCACCGCACCACAATTTTCTGAACCGGTCATTATCGATTGGATTTTGCCCGCCGATGCCACTTCACATGAATTTTGCTCATTGGGTTCAGTGCCCCTTAAGAGCGGCAACGAATATTCTTTCTCGATTGGTTACATCGGCTATCCGCACACAGACCAAACTGTGAAAATCAAAATCCCTTAACATAGGGTTTTTAGATGAGGACAGAAGGCGCGATCCGGCCAATGACACTCTTGGGATCGTGCTCGGAAATCAGGTAGCCGCAAAAGCGAAGCCTTAGGACCGGTCGCCGCGCCTAGAGAGGAACAAATAGAAAACGAAACACAAAAAGCAAAGAGCCTACGTAAATGCATATACCTACCCGATAGGGGCTATTGAAGAAGGGGGAGGGTTTAACATGGCGCGGCTGCAGTTGCCAGCTCCTGGGTCGCAAATAGGCCGCCGCAAAGGCGAGTCATCCACACCACGCTGGAGTTTTGGCAGCAAAACCATTAGTTTCCCACGCATGAAGAAGCAATATGGCCCCTTTAACGCCCGCGATGCCGGCAATATCGAGAAGCTCCTCACGGAGGCCGGCGCTGAATTTACGCGCACGTTGGACGACGAATTATTCCGTCAACAGAATGAAAAATTCTCGCAAGTCGATCCGCTTTTAGGTGGCGTGAAGGAAGATTTTGCCTGCATCTTTTTTGATATCGCTGATAGCGATGTTCTGCGCTTACGCGACGAAATCGGTGCTTATGGAATCGACCCAAGCAACTTTGTAGCTGAAAAAGCCCCAGTGGATTTCGACCACTCGGCTCATTACTGCCCCCAATGCGATTACGAGCAAGATGGTCCAGGCCTCTGTCCCAAGCACCAAGAAAAGCTTTTGAGCGACGATGAGTGGTTAAAGCTCAAAAACGCCAAGACCGAACCAAATGCCAAAAGCGGTTTGATCTTGATTGTGGTGATCGTTGCCTTGTCGATCTTCTTTTTGTTCAGAGGTTAAGGCAAGGCAAGTGTGCGGGCAAAGGCTTCACCTTGCTCATACATCCACTGCACATTGCTGCGGCATTTCTCGATATCCCTGGGCAGACGGCTCGAGAGGCAAAATGGTTTCCCCGGTAATAGTTAAGGATTTGGACGCGGGTTCGGCATTGGACCGTCTACAAAGTCCACGCATTGTACGGCTTCCAGTTTTTGGGCTATCGATTTAGCTTTTTCCCTTGGTAGACGCTCTTCCTTCGATACACATGCAATAATGTAGCTGTGCGGACGATAGCCGGGCACACCCGTCAAATAACGCTCGCAGATTTCCACCCCGTTTACCTTCTCGCTTTCCTTTACACATTGGTCTGCTTGGTAACCTGAATTGAGGTACGGATAGAACCAAGTGCGATTGTGACTGTGGGCTGAGGTGAATCGAGAAACTCGCGAGGAAGTGGGCGAGAATAGCCGAAGCGGCACTCCCGGGTTACTTCGGTACGCGCTGTTGAGATCCACTATCAGGCCTTCCTGCCGTTCGTGATCGGTGTAGTTCCGTGAGCGTATATTCATAAGCTGCTTATACTGAATGGGTGTGACCCAGTAATATCGGCCGTTAGTAAAATAAGAAATATAGCCGTTACGCACCGGCGGCTGGTATGCAGAGGAAAACGAGTTGTAGTAGGCAGATGTGCCAAAGGTATTCGGGTCGGAATCTTGCGAGGAATCCGCAGAATTCGAGGAATTCATACCGTTTTGGGAGATTCCTTCACCAAATCGACCAGCGTCAGCGCGGTCTCTCCCATTTTCTCGAAACTTGTACCCCCCAGAAGGATCGCTTCCCAACGCTCGATCATCACGAATGGGATTGGAAGTATTGCGCGTTGCCTCGCCGCGATCGAAGAATCTCTCCACTTCACAGTGCGCGTAGGTCGCTGCAATAAAATTCAAAGCAATCAAGAGAGTAGGAAAGTAACTGACCACCTCAGCCTCCGCTTTCTAAAAGAGTGTGTTTAACATTTTGCAGTTGTAGGGCAAGAGGTATGAAGTTTGGTAATTCCTGGCGAAGGCTAAAGAGCTGGCCGAGGCCTGCGTCAGTGATCCAGATATTTCCTTGGATGGCGCGATTGATTCCCTGGCGTCCGAGACGAACCAGATGTGGAGGAAGTCCGCAAACTGGCAATCTCGAGCCAGTGCCGATGTCACAAAATCTGTGGCCACCAGTTCTGCCGCCACTTCTGCAGTACCCAAATTGGGAGGATCCAGCAGCAGAAGCATGAGTTTAGCTACCGTTGCGCTATTGCCATTGGACTGCATTTGCCAGCGCGCGATTTCGGTATGCCATTCACGTGACGTATTGGAAATTTACTTTGAAGAAAAATAGCTGGGGAGGGACTCGAACCCCCGACCAAAGGATTATGATTCCCTTGCTCTACCAACTGAGCTACCCAGCCACATCGAAGTGATCGCTTGGGAAACTAAACTCTTTGAGCTCATTTGTCCATGGAGTTACTTGCGAAGGCGTTCATCACACACAGCAGCGGGACCAATCGCTACGAGGTTTTCAATATCTATCTGGCGAATTTCGAAGTCTCTCAGCAGTAATTCACTGCATTGCGGCTTTACCTGGGCGTCGGTTAGAACTTCACTACTTTGATGCTCGCACCTAAATTGACCGTCATCAGCTTTGGTTCCCAACGTCGTGAACTCCATATGCGCTCGCTCGGGCTCTTAAAGGAGCGTTTCCATTCCGTGGAATGGTTAGAGAGTGACCGACCGGAGCCGATGGGCGATTGGGTTTGGTGCGTGCCTCCCCAGTGCGTTCTCACGCTTGGGGCGCTTCTCCACGTTCAAGGAGTAGTAGAGGAGAATGCAGGGGGGATTCATCTTTTTCCCGTTCTGCGAGAATTCCGCGAGGGTGGAGCCGCACTCGATGCTCTGCAAAAGGTTTCTGATCACCTGCCCATGTTGCGGCAGTTTTCGATATTGATGAAAGCCAGCGCGTGGCGCGCACTCTTTGCCGATAGACAACCCTATGAAATTTCGGAGCTGGGGCTCTCGGGTTTGGAAAAAGATATTCTCTCGCGTTCGATCCCGGTGCAAAGGCACCCCGAATCGGTACGCTCAGAAGAACCAGCGCTTAAATTAGATTGGAAACAGATTTACCTGCGTTCCAGAAACTGGCTCGACCCAATGGAAGTCGTGGCGAATTGGCAGCGACGTGGCACGGCTATTGTTTGCTTTGTGCGCACGCCTGGTTTGTCGACGGTGAAGCCAGCGTTTGCGCGCGAGGTGGGGAAGGATTTTGCCGAGACGTTTTATCGCACAAGCCTAGAAGCCGTGGAGGGGCTGCTCGAAAAGGTAAAAGAGAGAGAGCCTATCTTTCCCCATTGGGCCATTCACGAACCACATGCCGTCACGCACCCGCTTTGGAGTGGGCTGACTTGCCTCAAACAAGGCGAACAAACCGAGCCGCAAAACATGGGCCGCCTATACGGCGAGCTTCTGCTGAAGTACCGATCTGTTTTCTTCTTAGGATGCGACTGCCCGCAACTCTCCGCGAGCTTGCTCACCGAGAGCTTAGAGATTTTGCGCAAGCCTGGATTTGTCGTGGGGCCTACTTCCAACGGACACTGGTACCTGTGGGGCGGCAACGTCGCCTTGCCCGAGCATTTTTGGGATTGTGTGGCCGGCCAAGAGCTGGAGTTCTGGGACGGTTTTGCCAAGAAACTCTCAGCCTTTGGAGACACACGCGTCCAAAAAACTCTGACACTGGTTCAGAGCACCGAGGACTTAGGCGCGTTTACGCAACAGACACAAGATCCGTCGGAGTATTCCCCGCGCCAGTTTGAAGCGTTAAAAAAATTAGCTTTGCTTGGACTTCAAGCTAGCCACTAACGATCTGAAATTTCAGTTCCGCAGAACATATTGCTAACCCCCATTGACGACCCCGTTCCCTTTAGCAAACCCCAAAGCTGCTTCCCGGCAGCTTTTTAGAATTTCATCGGCCAGCCCGTCGTCTTGGACGGCGCGAGCTAACGAAATTCCTCCCACCATCAGCGCCATAATGACTTGCGCATGCTGGTAGTTTTTTTCCTCAAGCCGTTCGCGAAAACGCTCGAGTGAAACCTTAAATTCTTTTTCAAAAACCTGACGAGCCGTAGAACCGGCGCGCGGGATCTCCGAGAGCAGAGCAGGCATCGGACACCCGCCAGCAATATCGTTGCGGTGCTTTGGCGAAAGATACTCGGAGATCACGCCTTTCACCCAGGCACGACCCGAAGTAGTGCCAACAACTTTTGCGAGATTTTCGCGAGTCTGGCGAAACGAATCCGAAATCACATTGGCAAACAGGCGCTCCTTCGACTGAAAGTGCGCATAGAAACCACCCACGGTGAGCCCAGCAGAATTCATAATCTTCTGTAGGCCCGATCCGGCGTAGCCTTGCTCGCGCATAATCTTTCCAGCGGCTTCCAAGATTCTCAGATGCGTTTGATCCTTCTTGCTTGAAGATTCTTTGCTTGGCGATGTGCTTGTAAGCGGAACACCCATATTACGATCGTAATATGACGCCCATAATAAAATAGCAAGCCAAGTCTGGAGGCTACGTTCTTAACCCCAGGGAAGGCCAGGAGTAGCGGAATAAGCGCCGTAATATCGGATAGTTAGAGTGAAACACTTTCGCAATGCCTGGTCCGTATACTGAGAGCATTAAACCGAAATGACCGGAGTCATCTATGAGAAACCATCTAAAGACACTTGCTGGAATATCCCTGTTATTCGCAGCTTCAGCCTTACAAGCGGAGCCGCTCCAACTAGGCGCTGTTCCTTGGCCAACGATCCATCAGAGCAGTCGAGGCGGAAAGAGCTCGCTCTTGCCAGGACCCGTTCCAGGCGCAGTCGAAGTGCACCATTTCGCGACAGACAACGAAGGTATTAATCAACTCCACGGGCGCAACTTTTTCTATTTCCAGGAAATGGGGACGGGTCTGATCAAGGCTTATCGTCTCGACACCATGGACATGACTGGCGTGCCGGAGCACCAGTTCAACCTTAAGGCTTCCTACCCATTTTCGGGCGGTGGGCTTATCGACAATCGACAACGACTTTGGTGGACCACGCCCAATCAACTGGTTCGGTTGGACGAGGATCTCTCTCACCCTGTTTTTTCCGAAGCTTTTCCAAATATCAGTTCATGGAACGGTTTGAATTTCCTTCCAGATGGCAACATGTTGGTCACGTCGATGGGAAGCGCCGCTCTTATTGTCTCCACCGAGCCTGCGATTCTATCGCCGACCAAGGAGCCGAAGTTCTTGATTCGGACTCGCATCGACATGCGAGACATCACCTGGAAGGGTGTGCGCATCTTGAGTGACCAGACATTCACCCCGAGTCGACCCGTCACCGATTTAGCGGGAGCATTCTATATCGTCGCGGGACGCTACTTGCTTCGCTGGGAGTTTGATTCGAACACGCGCTCAATGAAAAAGGAGTTCACCTGGGCGTACCGAGTGAGTGACGGGGAGGATCCACTCGGAAGCTCCAACGCTGTGGTCACTGGAAACCGAGTGTGCGCGAATTCTTTGCCTCCCGGAGGATCGACCATTTCTAGCACCGTCCATTGCGTCACTCAGGCGGAGGGACGGCTCGTATTCAAATCGATTCCTTTCCCCGACGCCAAAGGCAGCCCCGGCATGCATAATCTCGGATTCTCTGTTTCCCGAGGATTGCTGATCTTCCTCTCTGGCACGAAGGACGGAAAAGGCGGCTTAGCGGCCTTGCGTCTCTCGGACGGATCGATCGCATGGCGGCTGCCCCTTGCGGAAGTGAGTAACGCTTTTGCGCTCTCAGATACTAGCGGATTTCTTTACGTCTCCGACATGGCCACTGGTTCCGGCATCTCAAGATTCCTGGCGGTAGACCTCTCTGACGGAGCGGAGAACGTTTTATTCAGCGTACCGACCGCTGCCGGACCTAACTCCAGCCTCTGGGCGATCGGAAAAGATGGGGATGTGTTCGCCCCGGTGGAAGGCGGATTCTACCGAATCCGGAATCGTTAAGCACCGTGCGATAGGGTACGTAACTTGCGCAAAAACGAGAGTAACGGGGCTTTGCCATTATTAGGTGGGCTCGCTAGTATCCTTCGCCATGAGCTCTGCTATCGATACGTTACCTACCTTTGTGACGGCGGGTGCCCGCGGGAATAATTGGGGGCCGGCTCGGCGGATTTTTCAGGTAGTGGCTGGGACTAACAAGGCAGTATTTAAGATTCGCGCGAACGCGAAGGCTAAGGGTGCAGAAGCGAAGCAGTCGGATTGTCATCCGATTATGATGGGCTGGGGTCGCGATATGTTGGATGTCTTGGCCATTGAGCTAAAGGTCGTTGGGCATCCGCCTGAGCGCAAGGCATGTCTCTACTTGGGCAATCACTCTAGTTACCTAGATATCCCGCTTCTGATGTCGCTTTCGCCCGTCGTTTTTATCGCAAAGAAGCAATTAGCCAGTTGGCCCCTTTTTGGCGATGCGATGTGCTCGGTGGGAACTGTGTTTGTGGACCGTGACAATCGCGAGTCACGCAAGAATGCGGCAGATGCTGTGGCGCCGCGGATCGTAAACGATGCGCAGAATGTCGCGATTTTTCCCTCGGGGACAACTACGGTGGACGAGCAAAAGCCCTGGCGTTGGGGGCCGCTTGTGATTGCCAAGCGCTACGAGTTTCCGATTCAACCTTTTCGCATTCGGTATGGATCGAACCACGATCAGATGAGAACGGCCGCCTATATCGGCAGCGATTTATTTGTCAGCCATCTCTGGAAGCTCGCCAGTCTGCGCGAGGGAATGCAGGCTAGCATTGAATTTGCGGAGCCGACGCTCGTCAATGATCCGCAAGAAGATGCGCACCGCTGGTGGAATTGGTGCCGCGAAGGTCTGTAGCGAACGCTGCCATGGGTCGTCGCTTTTGGTTTCTGTCAAGATTTTTTCAAGTCAGCCCGGTCATCATCTTGCCGTAATTATTCAGGATTCAAACAAGATGAACTTTACGTTTCTTAAAAACGCGTGGTACCACGACCTCAGGTTTTGGAGGGGCAGGGTACGTGTATTCATTTTTTGAGGCGTACTCTTCCTAATTCGCAAGTTTGAATTGAACAGGTTTTTAGACAACTAGACGCTTTCGACACGAATTAGATGAAGAAAAGTATTTCCATCATCTCGGTGGTTTTTTGTTTGTTTCTTTCAAGCGTACTCACGTTTGCAAACGAACCAAAAGATACCGACATAGTTCTGTATAGGGTTTCCGCAACAGGCGTGCTCGAGATCATGGTGCTTGGCCCGCCACTCGTTGCCGATACGCGCAATGAAGATTGGGAAGGCGCCACCGAGTGGTCCAACTTGGCGGGGTTGTTAGAGATCGCCAAACGCAACGGAGTCGAGACAGTTTCCCTGGATGTGTGGTGGGGACTTGCGCATATTGCCGAAGGACGTAGTCCTTCGTCTTTCAATTGGAAGTACTACGTTAAGCTCTTTAAACTCATTCACTCAAAAGGCCTAAAACTCGCTCCGATTTTGTCCAAGCACCGCTACGGGGGCAACGTGAACGATCCCGGCGGTGTGCACATCGGCATTCCTAATTTCGTGGTTTCGAAGATCATTAAAAATGGGTGGGCCTACGTCAGCGAATACGGCAACACGAATACCGAGGCGATTTCGCCCTGGGGACTCGACGGCGTGATGCAGGATATCCAGGACTTTTATCATGGGTTTCTCGACTTCATCAGCAACCCGCTCAACTTCGCAGACGATGACCATCCCAATGGCATCAACATGGTCGAAATTATTTCGAAGCTAGTGATTGGGATGGGACCCGCGGGTGAATTGGTTTATCCCGCCTACCATAGCCATGATCGCGCTAAGCCGCCTCCGGGCACGATGTCTGAAGCTGAGTTCCCTGGGCGCGGCGTGCTTCAACATTGCTCCGTCGCCGCCGTAGCGGATTTCCAAAAATGGCTTGCAGAAAAATACGCCACCATTGAGGAGCTCAACGCGTCTTGGTCAACGCCTGAGCTGCCTTACGCGTTTAGATCGTTTGCTGAAGTGGTGGTCCTAAAGAACCACGCCGAGGTAAGCGAATTCTTTTCGCACCACCGTCAGTACAGCGCGATGGGCCAGGACTTTTTTGATTGGTACCATTCGGCATTGCTTAAAGCGGGACTCAAGCTCGGCAATGTCGCTACCGACATTTTTCACGCCGAAGGAAGTGCGCTCAATAAAAAGCGTCTCGCGATGAAAACCGGTGGCGTGCATTGGCAGTGGCAGGATCGATTGCCGCTGCTGACCGCTGGCCTTACCACTACTAGGGGCGCTCACAAAAATGGCCAAGCCTCTCCCCATGCTTGGCAGCCCAAGCAATGGGCCCCGGAGCTCGGCGCAGGCTTGAATCAGATCTTTACCGATGTCTTAGTTCCTTTGCGCAAACGGTCCGACTGGGTTGGTATCTTCACCTGCGCTGAGATGGATAGCTGCCGGTTACCTTGCATGGATATGGACGGCGGACATTTTGGCCATTGCAGCAATTGCATCCACGCTAGCGAGGGCCGCCAACTTCAAGCTCGCTCGGGCGCCCGGGATTTGGTACGCGCCTACGCATTACTGGGCCGAGAGCACGGAGTTCCTCTTTATTTAGAGAATGCCCTGGAGGGCAATGTCTACAATCCAGAGGCCTTGGGCCGAATGGAGCGCGTTGTGCGGGAATATTCCCACATTCATGGGCTGAGCTTGCTGCGTCTTTCGACGGCCATGCAGAGCGATACGGCACGCGATTTCTTCGCTCGACTGAAGAGCGTAAGCGACCGGGAGCACCCGGAGTTGCCTTGTAGTCAAAAGGTCTTGATGTTAGCTAACTCGGAGGCGAAAACAGAAAATCATTAGGATGCGGTTCGGTTTTACCCGGCGCTGGTTTTTATTGGAGGCGGACGTGAGACAGTTGCGAAATTTCTTGTTGGCTGGGGTTCTGGGGTTAGTAGCAGGGGTGGGAGCGAGCGCGCATGCGGACGCTGCCAAGAAAATTACAGTTTCGTGCGGTTCCAACGGGATCGAACGCGATTTGTGCATTGAAGGCACAAACGAATGGTCCAAAAAAACGGGCCAGCGAGTGGAAATTCTCTCCACTCCTAATGATAGCAATGAGCGCCTAGGTCTTTACCAGCAGCTGCTCAGCGCTGGTTCTGCCGATGTCGACCTGTATCAAATCGACGTGGTGTGGCCAGGCATCTTGGCTTCTCATTTACTAGACCTCACTCCGCACTTATCGGAAAAAGAAATTTCGGAACACGTAGCCGGCGCTTTAAATAGTAATAAAGCGGACGGGAAAGTCGTAGCACTGCCATGGTTCATGGACGGCGGCGTTCTTTACTACCGTGCTGACTTACTCAAAAAATACGGCCAGAAAGTTCCACAAACTTGGGAAGAAATGGGAAAAGTCGCCAAGCTGATTCTGGAAAAAGAACACGCAGCCGGCAACGCGGAGCTCTGGGGCTTTGTGTACCAAGGCCGCGCGTACGAAGGCTTGACCTGCAACGCTCTGGAATGGGTGGCTAGCACCGGCGGCGGCACGATTGTCGACGATAAAGGTGCTGTGACCATCAATAATCCACAAGCGGCAAAGGCCATCGGTTTGGTTGCTTCGTGGGTCGGCAAAAAAGGCTCCATCACTCCGGAAGGTGTTTTGAGCTATAGCGAAGAAGAAGCGCGTGGCATTTTCCAATCGGGCAAATCGATTTTCATGCGCAACTGGCCATATGCTTGGGCACTTTTGAATTCCAAAGACAGTGCTGTGAAGGGCAAAGTCGTCATGACGTCGCTGCCTTCTGGCACGGCGGGAGGACCTCGCGCAGCAACCCTCGGCGGCTGGTCGCTCGGGGTCTCGAAGTACACGAAGAACCCAAAAGAAGCCGTGGACCTGGCGAAATTCCTCACCGGATTTGAGCAACAAAAAATGCGGGCCATCAAAGGCAGCTTCAATCCAACCCGCGTCGCTCTGTATAGCGATGCCGAGGTACTGAAAGCCAATCCGCATTTGAAAGAGTTAAAGCAAGTTTTCCTGAGCGCAGTTCCTCGCCCAGCGGGTCCGACCAAGACCAAATACAATCGCCTCAGCGCGGAGTTTTGGAATTCGGTTCACGCGGTTCTCTCTCAGGCCGAGACTGCAGAATCCAGTCTGAAGAAACTCGAAGCACGCCTTGCTAAGACCTCCAACGGTGGCAAGTGGTAATGAGCTGGTAAGAAGGTTAGGAGCGTTCTTAAAGTGCAAGCGACAGAATCGACCCCCTTACTCGCAATCCCTGAACCGGGATTGATGAAGCGGTTTTGGAATTTTTTGCTGTATTCCAGAGTGCTCTGGGCTTGGGTATTTCTCGCGCCAACGCTGATTGCACTTTTAGTCGTGGCGGGTCGCCCGCTCTTTGGCACCTTCTGGCTTAGCTTTACAGACGCCTCGCTACTCGCTTTAGACGAAGCGCAATTTGTAGGCTTTTCCAATTACACCACCGTCCTTTCGGATCCCGACTGGTGGACCGCGGTTTGGAATACCGTGGTCTTTAGCGTCGTCTCCGTAGGGTTAGAGACTTTATTTGGTCTCGGCATTGCGCTGGTCCTAAACAGCACGTTTCCCGGACGGGGGCTGTTGCGGGCAGCTGTTTTGATCCCTTGGGCGGTGCCTACGGTTGTTTCGGCGAAGATGTGGACGTGGATGTTTAACGATATCTACGGTGTGGTGAACCATATCTTGGTGCTCCTAGGAGTGTTGGAGCAGCCGGTGGCGTGGCTCGCGAATCCATCGACCACGATGGCAGCGCTGATCTTTGTCGACGTGTGGAAGACCACGCCCTTTATGGCGCTATTGATCCTAGCGGGTTTGCAAATGGTGCCTAAGGACGTTTATGAAGCCGCCAAATTAGACTGCGACTCGCGCTTAAAGACCTTCTTTTCCATCACCTTGCCGCTGATTAAGCCTACGATTTCGATCGCCGTAATTTTCCGCTCGCTCGATGCGCTGCGGATTTTTGACCTGGTCTACGTCATGGCAGGTACAACCAAGGGTACCGCGACAATGAGCGTCTACGCCCGTCAACGCCTGATGGAGTTTCAAGAATTCGGCAGTGGATCGGCTGCTTCGGTTTTGATCTTTTTGATTATTGGATTTTTCACGGTCGGCTATTTGTGGCTGATTCGTCCTTCGCAGCGGGAATCGTAAGATGAAAAACCGGTTCGAAAAAGTAGTGTTCTATGCGATCGTCACGGTCATTATTTTCTACGCCGTGTTTCCTTTTTACTGGGCGATTGTGACGAGCCTAAAGAGCGGCAGCAGCCTCTTTAACGTCCAGCTCTTCCCCACCAATCCTAGCCTGCGCAACTACATCGAACTCTTTAGCGAGGAGAGCTTCATTCAGAGTCTGGTGAATTCCGTCGTGGTCTCAGGTCTGACGGTGATTCTGTCGCTTATCATCGCGCTCTTGTCGTCCTTTTCCTTAGCAAGGGTGCGGTTTCGGGGTAGGGCGCTGATTCTGATGACCATCCTGTCGGTGTCCATGTTCCCGCAGATCGCCGTGCTCTCGGGTATGTTTGAATTGATTCGGTACCTAAATCTTTACAACAGCCTGGCGGGACTCACGTTTTGTTATCTCTGCTTGGTGCTGCCTTTTACGGTTTGGGTGTTGCGTGGGTTTCTGCAGGCGCTCCCCAAGGAGCTCGAGGAAGCCGCCATTTTGGATGGCTGCGGCCCGTTGAAGATGCTGTGGAAGGTTTTCCTTCCACTGGCCAAGCCCGCGATTGCAACCACGGGCTTGCTGGCTTTTATCGCCGCTTGGAATGAGTTTCTATTTGCCCTGACGTTTACGCTCTCCAGCGATAAGCGCACAGTGCCTGTTGCCATTGCAATGCTAAGCGGGAGTTCGCAATACGAGCTGCCGTGGGGGCATATCATGGCAGCTTCCGTAGTCGTTACCCTCCCGCTTGTGCTTTTGGTGCTGATTTGCCAAAGGCAGATTGTCAGTGGTTTGACCTCTGGCGCGGTGAAGGGATAGTAGGGGTATCTAAATGGCCAGTGTAGTTCTTCAAAATGTCGCGAAGCGATTCGGTAAAACAGAGATCATTTCCAAACTGTCCGTTCGCATGGAAAGCGACCAATTAACGGTTTTAGTCGGGCCCTCCGGCTGTGGAAAATCCACGTTACTGCGCATGATTGCCGGCCTTGAAACTCCCTCGGAAGGCGACGTGATTATCGCCGGGGAACGCGTAAACGATGTGCCTCCCTTTAAGCGCGGCGTTTCGATGGTGTTTCAATCGTACGCGCTTTATCCACACATGACGGTTTATGAGAATCTGCGTTTTGGACTGACGTCGTTGAAGATTCCAAAAGACCAGGCAGAAGCCCGCATTCAAAAAGCGGCGGATGTTTTGGGATTGGTTCCTTATCTTCAGCGCAAACCAAAGCAGCTCTCCGGCGGGCAGCGCCAGCGGGTAGCGATGGGCCGGGCGTTGGTGAGAAATCCAAAAGTGTTTTTGTTCGACGAGCCGCTTTCCAATTTGGACGCCTCGCTACGCACCAAGATGCGCATTGAGATCGCTCGCCTGCGTCAATCCATGGGCGCGACGGCTGTTTACGTTACTCATGATCAAGTAGAAGCAATGACGTTGGCCGATAAAATCGTCGTCTTGCGCGCCGGTCAGATTGAACAGCAAGGCACTCCGCTGGATGTGTATCATCGCC
>JALHPX010000032.1:4586-13711 GCA_022842225.1 bacterium | reverse complement strand
GAGCAGCGGCTGTGCAGGGAGCTTAGGAAGCGAGGAAACTCTTTTTCAAACGCGTAGTATTCCTTGGCGTAGCCCTTTAATTCTTCCAGGGTCAACTCACCCATCTGCCACCGTTGGTAGAACGAGTGGTTTAACAAATGGCATTCAGAAATTGTCTGATTGAGTTTCTCGATAAATTGCATTTGGGCCCCTTCCAAGCGGCTTTACGACGTTATGGAGGGAACTAAAGCACGGGGTTTGCAATCTTTCAACCTGCAGCGCAGAGTAGCGCAAAAGCAAAAACGGCGGTTGAAGCCGCCGTTTTATAACTTAAGAATTTAGATGAATTAGCCTATTTCGGGATTACCGACGACGGCTGCGACGGCCCTTACGGCCATGCTTCTTACGGCCATGGGAGGCCGCCTTGGAGTACCTCTTACTAGGGCCCGAGTAGCTCAGTAAATTCTTCTGGGTAAAATTACGCGAAGACCGCAAGAGCGATCCAGCGACAGGAACGTCATACACCCAGCGAGTGCTGTTACGAGCCATGCGGCCGGCACTTCCACCGCCACCCGTGAGGTGCGCGTAGCCTGTAAACGCCACTAGGCCAATGAGAATGAGTTTCCCGTAGTTGCGAATAAATTGTCGAATCTTCCAGCTCATAAATCCTCTTCCCCGCGCTCTGCTACCCTCGACCATCCGGTCCGGGCAGGGAGCGGCAGGGACTACAGTATTCAACTTGTGTGCCGGGCCTATAGGTGAGGAGGCGAGGCTAAAAGGGCCTTTTTTTACGTAGAAAAAGCGGTCAGAGGTGACGTTTCTGGGCCTGGCCCTGCCCAAGAGCGGCGAGCAACAAGAGTCTTGGGAGCGGCCCACCGTGGAATGACATTTCTTTAAAAACCGTCTCTAAATAGGGGCACATGAACATCGAAGTTTTCATCCTGGGATTTTTGGGAACACTTTTGGGCGGTGGGGTTTTAGCCGTTGTGGGGATGTGGTGGTTTCGCCGCAATTCCACCGACACGGCCACCGCATCACAAACTTTGGAAGAAAAGATCCAAGGGTCGTTTGATCGCATTGCCGCGATCGTGATCCAGCACCAACGGGATTTCGAACGCGGTCAGGAGGTAAAAGCCTCGACGTTGCGAACCGAAATCCAACAAGGCCTCCAGGACAGCCGCAAAGAACTCTCCGAGGGCTTAAATCAAACCCAAGCGCGCTTAGATGTGCGCCTAGAAGCCATGTCGCAAAACATGGGAGTGAAACTCGAAGCGAACTTAAAAGAGGGGTTTGTCCATTTCGTAAAAGTGCAGGAGCAACTGCAACAAACGCATACTCAGCTGCATGAATTGAGTGCCGTCGGCCAATCGATCAATGAATTGAATAATCTTCTGAAGCTGCCGCACTTGCGAGGGGGCTTTGGAGAAGCCACTCTGGAAAGGATCTTGGCGGATCTGCTGCCCGTGTCCGACTACGAAGTGCAGTACCGCATTGTGCCTACATCGACTGAACGCGTGGATGCCGTGATTAAATTCCCGGACGCGATTTTACC
This sequence comes from bacterium, assembly GCA_022842225.1. GTDB lineage: Bacteria > Bdellovibrionota > FAC87 > UBA2466 > UBA2466 > JALHPX01. The sequence continues at coordinate 12,180 of JALHPX010000032.1, read as the reverse complement.
CATCGACAGTAAATTTCCGCGCGAGCAAGTGCTACCGCTTTTTGAAAGCAACGATCCGGCCGTGCTGGAAGGCGCTCGCAAAACACTTTTGGAAGTCATTCGCACCATGGCAAAGCAGATAAAGGATAAATACATCCATCCCGAACACGGCACCACCGAGATGGCCCTGCTCTTTGTGCCGAGTGAAACTCTGTATTTTGAGATTTTAAGAAGCCCGAAGCTTTGCGAGGAGCTGCAGAAGTTTAAAGTCTTCGCCGTGTCTCCCAATACATTAGCAGTCACGCTCCAAGCTGTGTCGACGGCGCGGCGGTACTACGAAATGGCCCGTGGCGTGGAATCCACTTTGGAAGATATCCGCAAAGCGCGTCAGCATTTCGAGCGTTTTGAGAAAAAGTTTCAGGACATTGGCGGCGCTCTTAACAAGGCGCAAGAAGCTTTTCACACCGCTGGCAGTCACGTCTCTAGATACACGGGAGCTGTGCAACGGCTGGTGGGAGAATCACCGGGCACCGCCCCTGCAAGCGTCCCAGCCGTGGAAATACCTAGCGCGGAGCCTTCATCAACACTCCCGTTGCTCTGAGGGAACTTTACTTGAGTAAAGCTAATTGCACCGCTCTAGAACCGACCCAGAGGCGTAATAGTACAGAACTCGTGCTTAACAACACATAAAATGCCCTACATAACGCATATAGTGTCGCAACATGTATTGCAGGAATGTATACACATTCTGTAGCCACGACGGGCTTGGGACATGAACGCTAACGAAACAAAACTACCACCACAGAATTTGCAGGCCGAGGAATCGGTTCTAGGTGGGATCCTCATTGATAGTCAGGCCTTTCATAAAGTCGTCGATCTTCTACGCCCCGAAGATTTCTACCGCCCATCTCACGGCAAAATCTATCAGGCGATGTGCACTCTCGCTGCGGGCTCTAACCCCATTGACGTCGTTACACTCACGACCAAGTTAAAGGAACTGGGCTATCTCGAAGAAGTGGGCGGCGGCGGCTTTTTGGCCGAGCTCTTAGAGCGCGTGCCCACGGCAGTCCACGTCGAATACCACGCCAAATTAATCGGTGAGCAGGCAACCAAGCGCCGCCTCGTCTCTCTTTGCTCCAGCATCGGCACCCGTGGGTTTGATCCGGCAGAGAGCACAGAAGATCTCCTCGATTTCGCCGAAAAAGAAATTTTCAGTCTGACTTCGTCGCGCCAATCGCGCGGCATGGCACCAGTGAGAGACATCGTGCGCGCCGCCTTCTTGGATTTGGAGTCTCGTTTTGAGAACCAAGGCAAGCTAACGGGAGTTGCCTCGGGTTACGACGATTTGGATAAAATCACCGGCGGTTTCCAAAAAGCGGATTTAATCATCGTCGCCTGCCGCCCTTCGGTGGGGAAAACCAGCTTTTCCCTAGGAGTGACGCGCTATGCGGCCGCCAGGGTGAAAGCGCCCGTGGCGTTTTTCTCGTTAGAAATGGCGCGCGAACAGATCGTCACGCGTCTTTTGGCAGCCGAAGCTAAAGTGGATTCCCAGCGCATCCGCTCCGGCAATCTCACCGAGCAGGATTGGGCGCGCCTCACGCGCGCAGCAGGCGTGCTCTCCGAAGCTCCGATATTTATCGATGACACTCCCTCTCTCACTGTTTTGGAAACGCGCGGTAAAGCACGGCGCTTAAAAGCGGAGATTGGGGATATCGGCTTAATCGTAGTGGATTACTTGCAGATCATGGGCACCAACAAATCGGCTCAAAGTCGTGAAAACGCGATCTCGGAAATTTCACGCGGTCTGAAGGCGTTAGCAAAAGAGCTCCGCTGCCCGGTGATTGCGCTCTCTCAGGTAAACCGGAATATCGAACTCCGACAAGACAAACGCCCCCTAATGGCCGACCTTCGCGAATCGGGCGCTATTGAACAGGATGCGGATTTGATCATCTTCCTGCACCGGGACGACATCGAAAACCCGCAGCCCAATGGGGCCTCCATTGCTGAGTTCATCATCGGTAAAAACCGCAACGGTCCGCGCGATACGGTAAAAGTTGCCTGGTTGGGCCAGTACACCAGCTTCGAGAACTTGGCCCCAACGCCTCCGCCTCCAAGTTAAGGCCTATCTGGGCGTTAACAAATTTCGGTTTTTTTACAGTTCTTAGGCGTTGATCGAGCAGGCACGTGTGTTAGCATGAATTCATTCCTCGTACAGGGCACTTAGAAATTGAGCAAAATCGGCCGCAAGAAATCCAAAGCTCACACCGGGGACGACCTCTTTAATCACCTCGTACGCCTTACGGGCATTCCAGCAAAAACGATTAAAGACGAACTCAAATTGATTCTCGAACGTAAGAATATCGACATCAATAAACTCACTCTCGACCAACTCCGCACGGTGGTAGCCAGTTACCTGAGAGAAATTATGGGCGGCCTTTTGGACCACGGTCCCAAAAAGCGAGAGCCGCAACACTAAGCGCCGCTCGCGGCGCTCACCCAAAAAATTTTAGCCTTTCCAAGTGCCGGCCCATCACATCGCTGGACGGCATCCCGTCGTTCTTATACGACCTGTATTCAAGCAGTATTGGCTAACGCGGCGTGACACACCGCAAAAAAACACCTAGTATACAGCCGCCGGAAATTGTGGCTGCGATGCGCCGTGTGATAACATGAAATATCGTCTTCCAACTCAGGTGACGGAATTGATTAGAGGGGCAACTATGTTTGGGAATCCTTTTGCGGACCGCAAATCTCTACCGGTCCTCGGCCTTTTAGCCGTTTTCTTGACATCCTGCGCCACCACCCCGGTGCCTACTACTTTGAGCAAAGTCACTCCTCCCATCGAGGAGACCTCTTCCGAGCCCACTCCAGCGGAAGTCATGGCGACAACCGAGGAAGAAGAGAGCGAAGACGTCGCCGAACTCACCCCTTCTGAAATTGAAAAGGCCTCACTCGAAGACGTCATCAAATTCGAAGAGCCCAATACCCACACTCTTTACGATGATTCCCGATACGATTTTCCGATCACGATGAATTCCCGCGTCGAAGGCTGGATTGACTATTTCACTGGCCGCGGACGCCCGCACATGGAGCGCTACCTAGCCCGCTCCAGTCGCTATATCCCACTGATGAAAGAAATTTTGCGCCGCGAAGGCCTGCCCGAAGATCTCGTTTACTTAGCGTTGATCGAAAGCGGCTTTAACGTGCGCGCTCGTTCGCATGCCCGCGCTGTCGGGCCCTGGCAGTTCATGAAAGCCACCGGCACTCGCTACGGCTTAAAGGTAAACGCCTGGATCGATGAGCGCCAAGATCCCGTACTCTCCACTGCAGCAGCAGCCAGCTACCTAAAAGATCTCTATCTGATGTTTGAATCGTGGTACCTCGCCGCTGCGGCTTACAATGCCGGCGAATACAAGATCCTGCGCGCTATTAAATCGACTCAATCGAATAACTTCTGGCGCTTGGCCGAGACCAAGGCAATCCGCCGTGAAACTAAGGACTACGTTCCTAAGCTCATTGCCGCTGCGATCATTGCTAAGAATGCGGATAAGTACGGCTTCGGCGAAGTGACCTACGAACAGCCTCTGGATTTTGAAACCGTGGTAGTCGACTTCCCTGTCACTCTGGCAAAAGTCGCCGACCTCTTAGAAGCCCCTAAAGAAGATTTAGAAGAACTCAATCCGCAGTTGCGCCGCGCCATGGTGCCTCCGGGTTTAGACACCTACGAAATCCGCGTGCCGGTTGGCAGCCGTGTAGTGGTTCAGCGAGCGATCGCCGCCATGCGCGCCAACATGGGCTCTTCGGATATGCCGCCTCAATATGTGGTCCGTCGCGGCGACACGCTCAATTCGATTGCAGCTAAGCACCGCGTTCGCTCTACTGATTTGGCGTACGTAAACAATCTCTCGCGCCGTGAGAAATTGATCCCCGGCTCTTCGATTTTGATTCCCAAACGCGAACACGTTGAAAAGGCAGTGGTTGTCTCGCGCGCCGAGAAAGCGCCCGCTTCGACTGGTTCCAATAAAACGCATAAAGTCCGCCGCGGCGAATCGCTCTGGTCTATTGCCGAGCAATACAACGTCACAGTCGCTGATATTTTTGCGTGGAATGATTTAAAGGGAAGCAATATCAACGCCGGCACGCGCTTAGTGATTCACCCAGACGGCGGCAAAAAGATTTCCCGCGAACGCATTCCGCAAGGCGAGCCAGATTCCAGAGGCTATGTTGAACACGTGGTTCAACAAGGTGAGACTTTGTGGGGCATTGCTGCGAAGTACAACGTTTCGATCAGCGAGTTGAAGAAGACCAACAAACTCGGTCGCAATCGCATCATGCCGGGCAAGCGCTTGAAGGTGAAAGCTGAAATCGGCGACCGCGCCTAGATTCCTCGATAGCTAACCTGCGCTCCTCACCTAAATCGTTCCGACGGTGAAGTAGAACCGCACGGTCCTATCCGCACTCTTGCCGAAGTTCCCAAAGCCCTTGGCAAAATCCACCGACACGGGTCCGACTGGAGTTTTGTATCGGAAGCCTACGCCCACCCCGTGAGTCATGTCCGTCGACTGATAATCCGGAAACAACTGCCCCATATCGTAGAACGTCGCCAGTCCAAAATCCGCAAAGAGCGGGATTAAGAATTCCGATCGCGCATTGTAAAAGAACACGTTGCGCGTGCCGCTCGATCCAAAGATCGATCGTGGCGCATGCCCGCGCACACTGCCCTGCCCACCAATCGCTAATTCGTTCACCAAGCGCACATCCGGCAATGGCTGCAGTGCCAGCAACGAATGCGCATAGCCCAATCCAAACGACATCGTCAGACCGACAGGATTAAAAATCGGAATATAAAAAGAGTTGCGATTGAGCAACATCACGAAACCGATATCTGCCTGAGAGAAAATCTCTGGCAACGCGAGTTCCAAATCCAACGAGTGATAGCTTCCGCGCTGAGGATTAAACACATCATCGCGGAAATCGACGATTAACCCCGGACCAGTCGATCCAATACTCTCAGTAACCGGAGTCGAATTGCTGCCAATCGGTGGCAATAACAACTCGGTCGTCGAACGCTCCAGCCGCAGAAGGCGATAAAAGACAGTCACGTTCTTAGTAAGCGCCTTCTCGAGCCGCCCTTCGATCCGCGCCCGATTGACCAAAGTTTGCGTATCCGGGTTGGTCTCGAATCGATCGAGGCTGAAACTCGAGGAGAACGTAATAGGCACATCCAGCGGGTACGGATAGCGGTAACCAATACTGCCCGAATACTCAAAAAACGGAATAAACTGCTGCCGGCTACTAAACGGAATCGCAAACTCGCCGCGACCAGAGAGCGTTTGGTTTAAGCCCTGGAGGTTGCGGTACTGCACACCGGCAAAAGTGCGCGCGCGCAAACGTGGCTCTTCATACATTGCGCCAACGCCTAACTCACCCAATCCCGGCAATGTTTCTGAAAGCAGAATCTTTAGGTCTTTTTCAACCGAACGCTCAGAATCCGAGGAAGATTGGATTTGTACCCGCTGGAAAAGCCCAAGTCCGGCAATCGCTTCCTCGGACTGGCTCACCTTGAGCGGATCATAGTCATCTCCAGGCTTGAGAAGGACTTCTCGCAAAACAACCTTACTCTTCGTCTTGCGCAATCCCTCTACCGAGATCGTTCCCACCCGATACCGCGCCCCTTCGCTGACCGAAAACCGCACCGTCGCTAGTTTTTTATCTCCGGAATACAGCAGTCCAGTCTCGTCGTTAAATTGGGTATCGATATAACCGCGCGAGGAGTACTTGCGCAGAATAGCTTCGCGGCTCTTTTCTAAATCGGCTTCATTGAGCGGCTCGCCGGGTTGCAGAACTACTTCGTCATCCAGCTCGTCTTTGGTAAATGCCGTAACCCCGTCAAACTGGATCGCGCCGACAAAAGTGCGTACACCCAAATCAAAATCGAAGTACAAAACAACGCCATCATTTGCGGGATTAAAAACAATCTTGGGATCTGAGATACGCGCATTGAGATAACCCCGCTCGCGCAGCGCCTTTCGCAAATTTTCCACAGCAGTGGCCAGGCCCTTTTCCCAAAATAGACGCCGCTGCATGACCCCAGGGCTAAGCTCAAAAATAGTTTGCGCACATTGAACGGCGCATCGACTTCGCCGCCGGAGAACATCAAGTCCTCGATTAACACGCGGCTACCCTCTTCGACCTTTAACTCAACTGTTTTGATGCGCGAATCGCGGGCTTCTTGCACCACTGGTGTGACTTTGCAGAAGTGGTAACCAACGTTGCGGTATTTCTCGATAATAAGCTCGGTAATCCGCGGCGTCGGATCGCTGAGCGAGAGAACTTCCGGGGTGAGCAGGGCTCGCAGCGTAATATCTTCAAAAACCTGGTTGCCGGTAAATTGAAACTGAAGCTTTTGCCCGAGATTGACTTTAATCTCGATTTTCACAAAACGATTCTGCGCATCCTGCGTCACCACGACGTCCATGACTTTGGAAGTCGGATACTGATTATCGCGCAGGTATTTATTGATCTTCTCGATGCCTTCATCAAGCCGGAGCTTAGAGAAGTTATCGCCCTTCGAGAGGCCCACTTCGTCTGCCAACGCGCGGTTCTCAGCGTCCGAACCACCCGTCACTTTGAGGCTCTCGACTTTTACCGGAGCGCCGGGGCGCACGGAGATTTCAACATCCGCTTCCTTGTCATTAACCGGAATCACTTCCAAACCAATGTCGGCTGCCGGGTACCCGCGCTCATCAAAAGCGGTGCGAATAGAATCGGTCAGCAGTGAGAATGCCCGCGGGTCGGCGGAGTTATCCTGTCGGTCGCTCGCCGCGCGCTTCACTTCGACCAATATATCGTCGGAAACCCCTTTAAAACGCAGTTCACGCAAACGGCGCACTTTGGCGCCCGTGATCTTTAGCACCAAACCGCCCTTGCCCTTAGGCAGCGCTTCGACCAGAAGTCGGCGCCATTCGCCGGACGAGTGCGCTCGCTTGAGGCCTTCGTCTAGTTTGCGGCGATCTAAGGTATGCCCAGTCTCCACCCCTAAAATCGCCGAGAGCTCCTGCAATTCCTTTGGAGGCAAATCCGCCGCCTGAATGCCTGTGATTTTAGAAGACTGTAGCTCCAATCGAGATTCCGCGCGCGCTGGCGCAGCACTGAGTGCTAGCCAAATAGCCACTCCGATTGTGAGCGCGGAGGTCATTCGAATTGGAACCTGTAGCGAACGTCGACACCATAAGCCTGCGAAGGCTGCGGAGTGCTCCCCACTTGAGAACGCCGGGTGGACGCATTGACGGAAATATTCTCATCCAGCATCTGCTGAATCTTAAACTCACTCACCGGGATAGAGGTATCGAGCGAGTTGGAATAACTCACACGCGTGCTCTTGGTGAGATCTTTCTGAAATTCTACCGTCGGAACGGTGGCATTGGCGGTAGTCGCGCTAGACGCCGCGTTGGCGGTTTGAGGCTGCAAGGAACCCTGATTTTGACTTCGGATCTTAACTCCCACGCCTAACTCGCTTTGGATTTTAGATTGCAGAGGGATCTGCCCTACCAGTGCCGTACCTAGATCCATGTACCCGCCGCCATCGCTTCCTCTTTTGGTAACGCCCAGCACG
>JALHPX010000032.1:0-4576 GCA_022842225.1 bacterium | reverse complement strand
CGAGCAGAGAAATGATCTCAGCCTCCAGAAGGACGGGAGTGGAAGTTAGACGGATCTTGTAATCCGACGGGATACCCGATACCTGCAGGCCCACCTGGTACTCTCTCAGCTCACGCGCACTCTGCACATCCGAGGACCGGAGTTCCTTGACGTTAGCCAAACCCGATACGCGAAACCGCGGGATAATTTCCTGACGATCCTCAAAGCGCACGTTAGCTGATTCTAAATTAAAGCGCGTATCTCGGAAGATGAGTGTCCCACGATTGGAATCAACAGAGCCTAAGAGACCCGGGCTAGCCGACGTACCAACGAGGTGGAGGTCGCCCGCGAACTCCGCTTCCATAATCTCGGTGGCAACAAACAAGCGGCCTGGTGCCTGGCACTTAATGTCCCACTTCAGAACCGGATCCGCAGCCGCTCCACTAGTCGCGGGCGGCTTAATGGCAAAGCTAGTCAGGAAACCTTCATGCACCTGGCACTGCCCTGAAAACGCATACGGCTTTTTATCGCCGACTAAAGCAAAGTTTCCGCTCAATCGGCCTCGCAAATAATCTTCCATGCGCAGAGAAACTTTATCCGCCTGGATTTGTAAATTCGGCGCCAAGGCGTTGAACCGATCGATGCGAATATCACCAAACATCTGCACCGCGCCGCCATTTAAGCTTGACTCAAAACGATCAATGGCCAGCTTGTCCTGGCTAACGGTGACTTGGGCTTGGGTCGAACGGAATTCATCCGATAAGCCTTGCAACCGAAACACACCGTCCTTGATTCCCAAATTGCCCAACATCTGGAACCGATCCGGTTTGCCCGAAACTCGCAAGCGAACACTGATATCGCCGCTGCCGTAATCTAATCCGGGGATAAACGGCTGGATGAATTGAAGATCGATTTTACCGTCAAGACTGCCCTCGAATTTTTGATTGGGGACATAGTTAATTTCCATGGCCACTTGGCTGTCTTGACCTGAAATCGAAAATGGTTCGATTCTTAGCTCGCCCCGATGCAGCTTTACAGACACTGGCTTCTCAGCGCGCATCGGCTTGCCTTTGAATCCGACCTCCAACGCCTGCAAGGTGCCCTGTCCTTTTAAGCTGCTCCAATCCTCAAAAATCCCAGCTAGCGTGATATCGCCCGTGCCGCGAAGAGATGTAAGCTGGAGCAAATCCTTCCCCGCCCAAATAGTCAGCGCTGGTGCGAAATCATAGTCACGGAAGAACACCATCAATTCGCTTTCTTTGTTGGAAGGAGCCTTGAGATAACGTGCCCGCAGCGATTCTCCCCCGACTTGCAGCAGCAGCTCGATTCCCTTATCCGTGTCAGCGATTCGCAACGCCGAATCCGCAAGGGGCTGATCGCGGAAGGACGTCCTGAGTAGCCTGAGCTCCCCCTGCGCTTTCCGAATGAATTCTTTTTTATCGCCTTCGATTTTTAATCGTCCCATTAGCTCGCCCTTGATGGGGGAGCCGCGGAACGCATCGAGTGAGTGGATGCCTAGACCATGACTGACAAATTCGAGATTGCTCTTAGACTCTTTAAATTTGCCACGGATCTCAAGTCCGCCCGTGTTTTTGTGCAGCAACACCCGGCGCAGCTCTGTATCACCGTCGCGGTAGCCAATGGAGAATGCGGCGGAGCGCCACTTCTCGCCATACCATTCAAAATCACGCGCTTGCCCCGTCGCGACCATTTCAAAATCAGAACTCTCCCCGCCTTCCATCGTCACCCTGAGCGACGATTCGCCACCCACTGGGATCTGGAAACCCAGGTCGCGGCCTTCAAAGATTTTTAAGACTTGGTCCACGTCCGCGCGGGGACCATCGACGAAGAATTTGTACTTGATGTTTTTTTCTTTGAAATCCACGTAGCCATTGCCACGTACCGGTTGGATCGAAGGCACTTCCAGGTTCTCAAAAGTAAGAAGCTGACTTTGGAAGAAAGACTCGCCTTTTACACGCCCGACAAACACACTCGCGATTGAAGCCCCTTCAACGTCAAAGGTGCCCGCAATGCGCGCATCGTCGTTCTTTACTTCCACTTCGGCCGTCACGCGCGCGGTTCCACCCAAGCGTAGATTTCCCACACGCTTGAGTTTAGTAAGCGAAACCTGCTTACTCTCCAGACGTACGCGCGCGGTATCGTCGTCAAATCCCACATATCCAGCCGTGTGTACCGGCCCATCCAGCAACGTCGCTTGGGCATCAAACGTCATTCGATCGTCGGTAAATTTAAGTGGCCCTTTGATCACCCCATCGCCAAAAGACACGATCGCATTCTTATCCCCGGTGCCCACGGCCGGATCGTCCACGACCATGAGCTGCTTGTAGGTAGAATCGAGATTGGCCGTGATCTGAAAGGGAGGTTTTAACGAGCCCGTCACCTGGGCAATCCCGTCGGATTGCATAAAGGCGATAGGATTTTTAATCCGCACTGCTTTGAGCAAACTATCCAGACGAAGACCTGCGTATCGAACCGTCCCTTCGATGGGGAAGTCGTCCACTAGCCGCACCGTGACTTTTTGGCCTTCAAAATTCGCGCTCGCGTATTGCGCCTTGATACCCGTCGCTTCGACGACATCTTTCTTCAAAGCATAATCGAATGTGCCACTGCCAATTTCATAGCGCTTGTAAGCCATGCGCTCGTATCCCGCATTGCCCTGCCCCAGCCAGGTTTTGCCGTCGAGCTGGATCTGGCCTGCGGAGCGAATACTGCCCTCAAAGGGATGCAGTCGCTGAATGGGTATGCGCTTTAAGATACTTAGATTGGTAGCAATGTCGTACGACGCCCGCATCGATTTAGGTAGCCCATCGTCACCGACCGGTAAAGACATCGTGCCCTTCAATTCGGCGGAAGTCTCGGCGGTAACGACGCGCGCGTTATTTACGCGCAAGCTGCTGGGCGTCCAGTCCACGCTCGCATCGAGTTCTTTTAAAGAGAGATCTAATTTCTGATAGATGAGTGTGAGCTCTTGGCTCTGGACCGAAAACGCCCGCTGATCCTTGCCACCTAATTCCATTATCGCCGTGAGGTTCGAAGCTTTGAGGGTCACGGCCGGCTCGACGACAGTCATGTCGATCCAAGCGTCCACCACTCCCACTGTCCGAAACTCGACGGCAAAACCACCGCTCGATTTTTGAATTTCGGCTTTTTTCTGCGACTTAATAAAACCTTCCGCGCGCGCGTAAAGCCGGTCGGCTTTAGGCAGAAGGATCTTGGGATGAAACAAAATTAATTCATCGATGACGATTTTTTTATAGAGCAGCGGAACCGGGAGAAAAGAAACGCGGACTTTATCAATCGACAGGGGCTCCGGTAATTCAAACGAACTTCCCGGCTTGGTATTAAGCTTAACGCGGTTGAGATAGAGCTTGGGGAAAATGCCGGAGAACTCGATGCTCTCCATTTCAAAGTCAATTCCGTAACTAGAAAGTGCTGATTGCACTTCCTGCAAGACACGACGCTGGACCGGACCGCTGGCGAGCAAGAGGTGCAAGCACACATAGAGTCCGAGTAAAAAGAGTCCAGCTATTCCAAACGTTCTTCTCATGCCCGTTTAAGCCGCGCTTCCTGGATACGAGTTCTTAAAGACCTGCTGTCGCGATAAGGAGCTTTTCCCTTTTCTAAAAGGTCGAGCATGCGGAGCGCCTGGTCCCCATCTCCCAAATGCATATACGTCGAAGCCATTTGATAGAGCGCCTCTGAGTGAGACGAAGTGCCCTGCGGTTCGTGACGCAAAACCTTCTGCAAATTCTCCAGCGCACCCAGGTAGCTCTCAGAGGTTGTCAAAATTTCTGCCGTCTTTAAAAGCGCGCGCACATACCAATCACTCTGCGGCGGAATCTTTTTGAGTTCTTCAAGAGCTTCTTGGCTCAAACCCATCTCCGCCAGCGCGTGCGCCAAATCCCACCGTCCGGCTTCGTCATCGCCTAAGACAGTGTCCGCGTGCCGACGAAACTCGTTAATGATGGGCTGCATGTCCGAGACGGGCTCCGTCTGCGAAATCACCCCACCAATTTCACCGAGCTGTTCTTCCAGCGAAGCAATCATGCTGGACAGCGATTTATCCAAAGTGAAGGACTTATCCAATGCCGTCTTAGAGTGAATGGGCGAAGAGCTTGGCTCTACATCGCCACCGTTTTCGCTCAACACAGACAGCATTTGCTCTTTATCAATCCGGCCGGATTCAAAGCCTTCCCACGCATGTAGTCGAACGGTATCCAACTGACGCTCTAGAAACCCGCGCACGGCGGCGCGGACCGTACTGTCATTGGGCGCTAGTACAAACGCCTCCCGCACTCGTTCTAATGCGCCTTTGATATCCGAAGATTTCTCCAGTGCACGACTCGCAGCCAAGAGCACACGCGGCTCGGTGCGATCGGTCTCCAGCCACTTGGTATAAAACACCGCGATCAGCGACGGTTGCTTCTCTAACAACTCCAAAACTTGCTTCTCATATTCCCGCAACTTTCCACGCACGCTTGCCGTCGAGCAGAACGCCCGCATGGACGTAATTGCCACGCCTTCGGTGCCCAATCCGGCTTCCACGCTTGCCAGATGCAAGTACAAACGCGCGGAA
>JALHPX010000031.1 GCA_022842225.1 bacterium | reverse complement strand
TTTTGCTGCTTGGACTGGTCCAACCGTCGTGGTGCGCATGGCGGTGCTTGGAATTTTGGTCGGCGCAGCCGTCGGCTTACTTACTCTAATTCAAGCGCGCGGATTCGCATCTGGCGCTAGCAGCGTCTTTAAACACGCGAGCGGCAAGGCGGAAGAATCCGAATCATTTCGAATGGCGTTCGCGCCAGCGTTCTTGGTCGCGTACTTGGTTTTAAATGTGGCGATACATCGCCACTGGGAGCTCTGGATCTGATGCGTGGTGAAAAAGGACAGACGACGATTGAATATCTGCTTCTCACCGCGGTGGCGTTTCTCACGAGCTATTTAATGATCACCGGCCCCGTCGGAAATTTCACGCGGGGAATGGTGGATAGGTTGAGAGGTTCGATGGCCAACATCGTCCAGAACGGAGAGTTGGCGGCAGCACCCAATGGCCAGGCGGCTCAACCGGGTGATTCGAATCATCCATCGGATCCAAGCCGCGCTAAGCGGCTGCACTAGGAGGTTTTACGAGGGAGTTTGTACGAATGAAGAGGGGTAAAAAAAATCTGCCCGCGGGACAAGCGGCGATTGAATTTATCATCGTCTCCGTCGTCATCTTCTTCTTTCTCTTCCTGTTGCTCTCGATGGGGATCGTTTTCGTAGTGGCTAGTTACTTGGATTACGCCACGTTTATGGCGGCGCGGACGTATAAGACGGGCGCCTTCCAGCAATCGAGCCAAGAGCGCGCCGCGCGCGAAGTTTTTAATGGGTATTTCGACAAGGTAAATGGCATCGCGCGGAATCCGCAGCTGCAGTTCGTAAGAACGGATCCCAATAGCGTGCGCACAGAAGGGCTGATCGCCAGTTGGGATATCGAGCTGTTTTATCTGCCGCCGTTTTTTGTTGGGAACAATGTTCCTCCCAGCACGATCCGGCTGACATCGGAGGCGCACTTGGGACGGGATCCTTCTTCGGCAGAGTGCCAAGGCTTTTTTTCAAATTTCGCGTCCCGATTGGGAGTAGGCGAAGAGTTTGCGGAGATCATGGAGGACAACGGGTGTTAAAGCATCGTCAAAATAATCGCGGTCAAGCAGCCATCGAACTAGCGATGGCGTTGCCGTTTTTGATTTGGCTGCTCTTTTACACCTTCAACGCCTTCTACATGATCCATACGTCGCACGTGGCGCAGAAGTATGCGGCAATGTCGCTCTATGATCGTATGGCGAATCGCGCCAAGTACGTCGTCGACGACAAGGATCAGGAACTCCACAACCGCGAATTCATGGCGGTGCAGTACGTGGATTCCAATGGCAAGCCGCCCGTGCGCAAGATTTTGATTGGACCCAACACGATTAACAACATCGTAGGGATTTGCAGAGAACCGATTGGGGTTTGTAGTCCTCAATAAGAGAAAACGAAAATGGAAAACCGTAGAGCCATTCTTATTTCGCTCATCTGCCTGCTGGTATCAGTGGTGCTGATCAGCGCCTATGTCCAGGTGAAGCGGCAGTCGTTGACGTCGGAGTTTGGTGAAGAGGTCTCAGTAGTAGTGGCCACTAGACCCATTCCCGAATACGGCATCATCCGCGAAGACATGGTGGAAGTGGTTGAAGTTTTCAAGAACTTCCGCCAGCCCCAAGCCGCGGTCTCGATTGCAGATGTCGTGGGAAAAGCCTCATATGTGCCGGTTTATGGCGGCGAGCAGCTGGTGCTGACCAAGTTGATTACCCAGGAAGGCAAGCCAGTATTGGACCGTCAGCTGGCAAAAGACTTGCGCGCAGTCACGCTGCCGATTGCGCAGCGAAACGGTGTGGGCAAGCTGATTCGCCCTGGCAATCGCATCGATATCTTGGCTTCGATCAACTACGAAGATCCCTCTACCGGTGAAGTGGTTTTTGAAATCAAGACAGTCGCGCAGAATATGTTGGTCTTGGCCACGGGTAAAAACATCCAGAACGATGTGCCCAGCTACGTGCGACCTGAGATGTTGGAGATCGTAAGCAATAAATTCGCCGACGAGAAACGAAAAGATTATGTCGGTGGCACGGACCGCCTGATCTCCTCGCGCCCCACTGATGATTACAGCAGCATTACCCTACAAGCGTCACCGGATGATGCGGAGAAGTTGTTGCTCATCTCCTCCAAGTTCGGCGACGGACGCATTTATTTTACGCTGAGAAATTCGGCGGACCAGCAAGCCTATCCAGTGGCCACTGTGCTCTTGGATGACGTGCTGGGCCCGGACAGCGATTACGGACGGAGCAAGCAAAAGCCGCCCGAGCCACCCGAACCAACGCCACCTCGTTTCCAGGATAACGTGGGCGGCAGAGATGTTCCGGTGAAATGAGGCAATCATGCTAGAGCGTAGAGCATTTCTGATGTCAGTGACCTTATCGGTACTCGCTATGTACCTGGTCTATCAGTACATCTCGAAAGAAGACGAGAGACTGACCGACCAGTACGCGACGTTTTTTCCTATGGTCGTGGCTTCAAAAGACATTCTTCAGTACGAAACCATTCGTCCTACGGACGTCGAGACGATTCGTGTGCCGAAGGCAATGGTGCCACCCGGGTTGATCGGGGATGCTTCAGCGGTCATCGATGCTGTGGCGGCTGTGCCCATTAGCAAAGGCGAGCAGATACTTGATAACAAGATTATCTCGAAGAACGTTTACTCGGGATTAGACACTCAGGTTTCAATTTCGAAACGTGCGATCAGTATTCCGGTCAACGTGAAGAGCAGCGTGGGCTACATGATCCGCCCCGGTAACCGCGTCGATCTCGGTGCGTTTTTTGAATATAAAGAAGGCAAGACCAGCATCAACGAAGTGAAAATCTTCATGCAAGACGTGCTGGTCCTCGCTTCTGGTACGACGATTCAGCAAAACCCGCCCAAGGGGGTAGATCAGAATATCCGCCGAGCGGTGGCCCAAGACCCGGGGGGCACCACCGACGAGAAGGAAATCGACGAGCTATTAAATGTCGCTAAACAGGATTCGATTTACCAAACGGTCACTTTAGAAGTTACTCCCGAGCAGGCGCAGATCATCGTCTATGTGCTGAGCGTTTTTGCAGACAATATTCATTTGATGTTGCGCAATTCGGATGACCGCAAGCTTGATCGCCGTCCGACGACAAATTTAAGAGATGTGATGGGTCCAGATAGTTATCTCGTTAAAGGCAAGAAGCGACCGGCACCAAGGTTGGTGCCTCGACCGAAGTTCTACGATTATCGCGGAATGTCTCGAGTCGGTGTTCCATAAAGGGAGTACGTATGGGTTGGGGAATAAAAAATTGGCGTTTCATTCTGGTGTTCGCATGCATGTTCTCACTCGTGGGGGCAATTGTAGCGAATGCTGCGGATGAAGGCGAAGATGAAACTCCTGTCGAGGAGAAGCGTCCTTTTACCGGCGTCCAAAAGAGTTTGGAAGTCGGCATTGGTGTTTCTAAGACTCTGGAATTCGATTTTGAAGTCGGTCCGATCTATTTGACCGAAGATATCCTCGATTATCAGCGTATTTACGATGAGAAAGGCCGCGTTTTTAAGCTTCGCATGATTGCTAAGAACCCTGGCTCCACTGACATGGTCATTAACGATGCGAATAAGAAGCCTCGTATTCGTTACATGGTCACCGTGACTCGCGAGGATATTGGCCAGGTCACCAAGCAGTTAAAGACACTCTTGGGCGACATTGAGGGTCTGAAGATCTCGTCGGTCGGCGGCACAATTATTCTAGATGGCGACATCCTCTTGCCCAAAGACATGATTCGCATCATGCGTGTTGTAGACGCATTGAAGGATCGCGACACGAAGAAAAAGGCACTTCCTATTCGAAACCTCGCCTCGATTAGCAAGATGACGATGAACATCCTAGCTGAGCGGATTGAGCGAGAGATTGGATCGCCTGAAATCACCGTACGCGTGATCAACAACAACCTATTCTTAGAAGGAACGGCCGAGAGTGAATTTGAAGCCGATCGCGCCGTAGAAATAGCCAAAACCTACCTACCCGAAGTGTTCGTCGAGCGGACCAAGGGTGAAGGCGGCGAGGTGAAGCCCAAGGCACAAGGCGGGGTGGGCGGCGGATTGCCAGCTATCATCGACTTGCTGCGCGTGCGCCCACGACAAGCGGCTCCTCCTGCTCAGGATATCAAGATCACGATGAATTACGTGGAACTCAGTAACGAGTACACCCGTAAGTTCAATTTCTCGTGGAGGCCCTTGATGTCGGATCAGGGCAGTGTGACGTACGACACGAGCTTGGGTGAACTTAGCGCCAACGTCGTTGCAACTATCTCGTCGCTGTTTCCAAAGTTGGATTCTGCGAAAACTCACGGACACGCCAAGGTTCTGCGCCAGCAAAGTGTGATTGTAAAAGATCGTTCGGATGCTCCAGCGGTCATCGAAAGCTCGGTGAAATACTACGCTTCGGTAACTGGAGCGAATGGAGCTGCCTCGATGCAGGAAATTCCTATTCAGAACGTCACCAAGGTGAAAGCAGCTACGATTCCCGGTTCTGACACGATCGATATGGGCATTCAGATTCAGCTGAGTACCGTGCTAGGGATGAATGGCGGCGTGCCTATCGTCGCGAATAACAGCTTGCAAACCCAGGTCACCGTGAAGAACGGCGATTCGGCCGCTCTGGGCGGTAACGCCATTGAGCAAGCACTCGCCGGCTACAACCGAGAGCCTAGTGTCGGTGGCACTCCGGGCGGCGCTGGTGGGGGCGGAAGCGCGGGTCAGCTTTTCAACTTGCAGCGCAGTAAGAACTACCAGCGCGATAAGCAGCAATACGTCATTTTCATTACGCCAGAAATCTTAAGAACAGCGAGCGCCGGAACCGAGGACATCACTCGCAAATTCCGTCTGAACGCTGGAGAGCAATAAGAGAAGAGCTAAATGGCCGCATCACACATCATCGCAGTGGTTGGGGGTAAGGGCGGAGTGGGGAAATCCACTTTTGCCGTGAACTACGCCATCGCTAGCGCTATCGATACGAAGGGCAAAGTATTGCTCATCGATCAAGATCCGCGCGCCTGCGGCGATTTATCTGTTCTGCTGGGCGCTAAACCAAAACGCACCTTGCTCGAACTCGGTGCCCACGAAGGCCGGCTCGACGCCAATGGCATGATGGGCTACGCAGCCGTGCACCCCGGTAGCGGCATTCACTACATGCCCAGCGTGCTGGATCCCGATCAGCTCGAGAACTACACTCCGGCGCATGTCGAGAAGGCCGTCGCGCACCTGAAGAATTTCTACAACCTGATTATCGTCGACTTAGGCTCGGATCTCGATCCCTGCGGCGTTAAGATGCTCGAAGCCTCGTCGATGATTCTGGTCGTGACGATGCCAGAGATTCTGGTTCTCCATCACACCCGTAAAATCATCGAGAAGATTCAGAACCTGCTTTTCCCCATGGAAATGATCAAGGTGGTATTGAATCGCTTCTCCCCGAAACGCGGCATTCAACCCGCAGCGATTCAGACTAATTTGAAGAAGCAAATCCTGGGTGTCATTCCCGAGGATGAGATGACGGCTTTAACGGCCATGACCAAAGGTCAAAGCTTTGTCCTGGCAGCTCCTAGGTCTGAAATCACCAAAGGGTATTTCATGGCCGTGCGGACAATGGTCGAAGGCCAGATGCTCGACAAGCTCGCGCAGTTGAAAAAGCCTTCGGATGCTCTGGCGCGGTTGGCTGGCAATAAGTCGGCCTCCGCTATCGGCAAGGCCGCAGCCGGTGCAGATAAAAAGAACACGATGGTCGTTTTTGATCGCAGCCAACGCGATGAGAAGCCGTCCGATGAATGGTCTGCCCTTAAACTGCGTATTCACAAGCAGTTGATCGAAACGATGGATTTGAAAAAGGTCGATACCGAAACTGGTAACGATGCAAAGAAAAAAGCAGTTCTACGTGAGAAGACCAAGACAGTGGTCGTCGAGCTGTTAGATAAAGAGCAGCACCCGTTCCGTTCGCGCGATGAGATTCAGAAATTAGTGAAGGAAATCCTTGATGAGGCTTTGGAGCTTGGTCCGATTCAGGATCTTCTGGCCGACGACTCCGTGAGTGAAATCATGGTCAATCGGAAGGACCAGATCTACGTGGAACGTAGTGGTAAGCTGGTGCTTTCGGGACAGACTTTTTCGGGTAACTCGCAGCTTTTAGCCGTCATCGAGCGAATTGTATCCCCCCTCGGCCGACGGATTGATGAAAAGACCCCTTACGTCGATGCTCGTCTTCCAGACGGTTCACGGGTTCACGCCATTATTCCTCCGCTGTCCGTGCAAGGACCGATGCTCACTATTCGTAAGTTCGCCAAGAGTCGCATTACCTATAAAGACTTGGTGAAGTTTGGTTCGATGACCGAAGAGATGGCGGATTTCTTACGTTGCTGTATCGAAGCTCGTTTGAACGTCGTGATATCAGGCGGTACCGGTTCTGGTAAAACGACATTGCTGAACGTGCTTGCGTCCTTCATTCCGCCTAACGAACGCATTCTCACTGTCGAAGATGCTGCCGAATTGCAATTGCCTCAAGAGCATTGGGGCCGACTAGAAACTCGCCCGGCCAATATCGAAGGCAAGGGTGAAGTCACCATCCGCGACTTAGTCCGAAACACTCTGCGCATGCGCCCAGACAGAATTATCGTCGGGGAGTGCCGTGCCGGGGAAGCATTGGACATGTTGCAAGCGATGAACACCGGTCACGATGGCAGTATGACCACGGTTCACAGCAATACTCCGCGCGATGCTATTGCGCGTATGGAAACACTGGTGATGATGGCCGGTATGGATCTTCCAGCTAAAGCGATTCGCGAACAGATTGCATCAGCCGTGAACTTAGTCGTGCAGCAGACGCGTCTTTCAGATGGTTCTCGTCGCGTGACGAGCATCACAGAAATTATCGGAATGCAGGGCGACGTTGTAACGATGCAAGAGATTTTTGGATTTAGAAAAACGGGCATGGATAAAAACCGCAAGATTGTCGGCAAGTATGTCGCCACTGGTTTTATCCCCAAGTTTATCGACGAATTGGAGCAACAGGGAATCAAGATTCCTCGCGGAATCTTCTCAGTGAGCTAAGCGATGCTACCTACGATATTGAAAATTGCAGCTTTGGGATGGGTCTTCGGCGTCATGTTCATCGGTCTGATGATCAACGGCCAGCGTCTCTATGGTTGGATGGGGCAGAAGACCGGCGGGCAGGTTGCGGAGATGTGCCGCATTTTGGATTTGATGTTCATTGAGATCACCGCTGAGAAAGTTTTTCGCTGGTACATCCTCTATCTGGTGGGCTTGTTCTCATTAGGAGTGTTTTTGCTCTATCCGTCGTTGGGTGGCGGAATCGTGTTTGGCGTTGTTTTCGTTCTGATGCTCTGGAAGGTGCCTTGCATGATGATGCGCATTCTGTGGAAGCGCCGGATCTCTCGGTTCGTTCTTCAGATGGTCGATGGACTGAGTTTGATGTCCAACTCTCTGCGTTCGGGTCTTAACGTGCCCCAAGCGCTACAGTTGGTATCCGACGAACTGCCCAACCCCATCTCCCAGGAATTTTCGCTTGTCTTGTCTCAAAACAAGTTGGGTACTACGCTCGAAGAGGGCTTAAGCAACCTCTCGGTGCGGATGCCCCACGATGACATCGAGATGTTTACGACTTCGGTGAATATTTTGAAAGAAACCGGCGGTAACTTGGCCGAGACCTTCGATAGTATTTCTTTCACGATCCGCGAGCGGATCAAGATTGAATCGAAGATTGCCGCCATGACGTCACAGGGCGTTCTACAGGGCGTCATCGTCGTTCTTATGCCCTTCGCGTTAGGTGCCATTCTCTATACCTTAACTCCAGAGAAGATTACCCCCATGTTCACCACCTTGCCGGGTTGGGTGATGCTCTTTGTCATGGTCACTCTCCAGGTTATCGGAGCTTTTGCGATCTGGAAGATCGTCCAAGTACGCGTTTAAGCAATTTACTAGCCGACTATCTGTGCCCACTCGCGGTATAATTCCTCCTAAGTAGTTCTCCATTCCAATCAAAGTTTTATAACGGGGGTTTAAGACCGTGCAGAAGCTCTTCGCGCTGACTCTTTTTGTCGTCTGTACAACTGCTAGTGCCTTGACCGTGAACCGCTTAAATGGCGGCGGCACGATCGTGTACGTAGACTTCAGCATTTCGGGTCCTGCGGTACCACTCGAAATCGCTCGCAGTTACAACACTCTCACAGCGCTCTCCGAGAAAAGCGGCTGGAAGGGAGCCTTCGGTTGGGGATGGACGGCTCCTTTTGAGACCACGATGACGACCACTCCCGATCGCCAGGTCGTCTTGCGAGATGGTGGCAGCGGCAACACATTGTTGTTTCGTCCACAAAATCAGGACGACAAGGCACTCGATGATTTTTTCGTAAAGTTTAAGCGCTCCTACTTCGAGCAATCGCAGGGCAAAAAATTAAGTGAGGGCGAACTCGATAAACTAAGCGTTCCAGAAAACGTTCTTTCCAAAATGCGCACCGATGCTAAATACCGGGCAAAAATGGCTTCTCGCTACAAGGTTCCAGTGAAGCTCCAGTCCGGACAGACTTTTATTTCCAACGAGTACGGCTACCAGACGGTGGCTTTCAAGGGCAATCGCTGGATCCGCGAGAAAAACGGAACGACCCAGACTTTCGACGAAAAAGGCCGCCTTATCCGCCAGGCGGATAAGAATGGCTATTACTTCGATTACGTTTATCCGACGGCAGATTCGCTCCAGGTGAGTGAAATCCGCGACGCAACCAAGAGCATGAGCCTCAAGTTCAAATGGGAATTGGGTCGTGTGGTGCAGATTTCGGATAATAAAAACGTGCGCTCTTACTATCGTTACGACGGCGTTGGCAACCTTGCTTCGGTCACCGATTCCAGTGGTCAGACCTATCAATACAAATACGAAGTGAAGAAGTTCCCCCACTTGCTGTCGAAGATTGAGTACCCGGGTGAGTCCAAGGGCGGCACGACTATTTACCGCGAATTCAAATACGACATGGACGGACTTATCACCTATACGCGCGAAAAAGACGGCACAGAAACGGAGTATGTTTACGGGCGCAATAGTTCCGATCCTCAGAATAATTTTTGGACCAAACAGACAAAGAAGGTCGGTTCTGTAAAAATCGAGAACTACGAAGAGTTTGAATTAAAGGGCAAGGCGGACGGCAGTAAGTATCTCTACCGTCAAACCAGCAAAGCGGACACCGGCACGACTATCACGGTGTTCTCCGAGTGCTGCGGACAGCCGCTGCAAGTGACACAGGGCGGAGTCACGACCCAGTTCACGTACTACCAAGATGGCTTATTGAAGAGCCGTGTATCGCCTAAAGAAAGTGCATCGTTTGAGTATGACCAGCAGTGGAAGAAGCCCACGAAGGTAATTCAACCCAATCTGACATCACAGTACTCCTACGATGCGAAGGGCAATCTGGTTCTCGCCTCTAACTCGGGAAATCAGTCTGTCTCATTGCGTTACGATTCGATGGGCAGAGTGAAGACGCTTACCAACCAAGAAAAACGCACGTTCACCTTCGAATACAGCGGCAGCTCCAAACCGGTATTGATTACCGAGAGTGGTGTGGGCAGTATTGAGCTGAATTATGCCAAAGATGGTCGCCTACTGGGTGCCCGTACTCTGGCGAGCCGCACGGCTAAAAAAGGTAATTCTGAACAGATGGTAAAAAAGGTTCAGCAGGGGTTTCAACAACTACTTAATATTCTGCGTCCAGCTGGTCTAGTGGACTTCCGGATGATGTAAAAAAGGAAACAAAGATGAAAAAGCCAGATCTCACCAAACTAAAAAAAGGTGTTCAAGACGTGAAAGAGAATGCGGATAAGCTTAAGGGCACCGCGATGAAAACCGTCGAGAGCGTAAAAAAGGGTGTGCAGACTGGTGTTTCTACGACGAAGCATGTCGCAGAACAGGCGCAGAAGTTCATTAACCGCGACACATTAAGCCATGGCATAGATCTCGGCGCACAAGGCACCAAGATCTTGTCTAAGGGCGCAAAACTCGCGTCGAAGGGTGCGGACACCGTTGCTTCTTCGCTCGATAAAGCATCCAAGAACATGAAGAACATGAGCAACAAGCTCAAAAAATAACCGCAAGAAAATTTCTCCCACAATCCGGGCTTTAACAGCTGATACCACGAGCTACTCCGCCGCCCCTGCCGGCGTTGGGCGCGAATGGTAACCTATACTCCAACCGCTCTAAAAACGGAGTTTCCATGCTGAGTCTCTCCAAGGCTCTAGTAGTGTTGGCTGCTGCATTCGCAGGCGCACTTTTTGCTGCGCCCACAAAAATTATTCCGATGATTATCAAGGGCGAAGAAGCCAATCTCACGACGTGGAAAGAAGTGGTAAACATTGAAATCGAGTTGCCAAACAACCGCACCACTAATTGCACTGCAACTATCGTCGGCAAGCGAGTGTTGGTCACAGCGGCTCACTGCGGTCCCAACGGCGCAAAAGTAAAATTTCAATTCAATGGCAGCAACTACGACGGCACACTCACTCGCAGCTCTCTCTACCCCGATAAAGATCACGATCTAGCGGCGGTATTTACGACCTCCGAAATGGCTGCTTCTAGCCCGCGCACCATTGGTGGCAAAGCAGTGCGCGGAGCTAGTATTGATATCTTAGGTTTTGGTTGTACCGTTGTGGGTGGTGTTGCTGACGGGAAGTTGCGGATTGGACAATCCACGCTGAGTGGCTTTAGCGCCTTCTATATGGTCACGAGTTCTCCAGATGGGGCGACTGTTTGTCGCGGGGATTCTGGCGGCCCTGCTTTTATCACCGATGGAACGCGCAAACTTTTGCTAGGAGTAAACGCACTCGGTAATCAGACCGACATGAGCTACCACACACGTCTGGATATGGCAGAGAGCCAGACATTCTTGCAGAAATTTGCTACCGACAACTCGACAAATATCTGCGGCATCAATGGCTTTACTTGTTCCGATGGCGGACAAACCGATCCAAAACCCGCGTGCACTTTGTCAGCGACTCCCAACTCCGTTGTCTTAGGACAGAAAGTCACACTCTCTCTCGTTACGACAAATGCGACCAAAGCCACGGTTGCTGGAAACCCTGCGACGGTTCCCACTTGGACGAGCCAATTAACAACAGGTTCACTGGGTAAGTTTACGGTGAATGCAGATGTGCAAGGGCCGGGCGGTTCGGGTGCTTGTTCTGTCACCTATGAAGTCATTAGTGGCGGAGGTGGCGATAGACCGATGTGCACTTTGACCGCCATTCCCAAACAGGTGAAGCCCAATCAGGAAGTGGTCTTAGAGTTGGTGGTCCAGGGTTCGGCCACCTACGCGTCGATTGAGGGCAACTCAGTTGCCTTCCCCGTCGGCAGGTTTACGACCAAGAAAGCGGTTGTGGGTGACTACTCGGTCGCGGGTTTTGTGCGCGGCTCTGGTGGTAGCTCAAATTGTTACGCCGATTTTCGCGTAACCAATGGAGTGATCCCCCCTCCCACTATTCCGGATTACGCAGTAACCACCTCGCATTGCGGTTCGAATGTTCTGACGTCCAGCGGCGTCGCGACGGTATGTCTTGCTATCGTCAAAAAGCCAGACGCGGTTAGCTCCTTGCTGTGGAACCAGGTGGTGCAAGTCACTAATGCCGACGGAACAGTGGAAGTAATGCCTATTCTCTCGGTCCAAAACACGGCAGCTGACCAGCGCAGTATTTCTCTCTACGCCAACAAAGCGGTCTTGAGCCAAAACTTCACGGTGCTGGACTCGAAAGTCGCTACGCTGACGGTAAATGCCTCAAACGTGCCCCAGGCTATCGAAGGCCGAAGCGCCAGAGGGCGGTACTTCTTGGTCGAATCGATGACCGCAACGACGGTCAGCGCCGCCTTGGCAAACCCCCGCCCGTAAGCGTATCTTACTGGCCGACGATGAAAGACTTTTCCCTCGGAATTTCCGGTTTTCAATTCTCCGATTTGTATCGCCCCGAGCGCCTAAAGGACCTCCACAGGGAGTTCTGGCGCCAGGCGGAACACGCGTCGCCCGGGATCCGCGATCGCTTCCAAAAAACTTCCACTCCGGAGCTTAAGCCGCCGGAAGAGTCTGAGATCCTCATTGAGACTTCCAAGTTGCTCGGTGATTTCCTCGGTCGTCTTTTTCACGTCACGACTCATGCAGCCAAATTTAAAGCGCAAGCGGAGCACCTTTTCCCCGTCTATCGCTTTAAACGAGAGTTCCTCAACGTCCGGGTTTTCCCCCGCCTTGGAGAGCCGGCGGTGCCCCATGCCGCGTTTCAAGACCTCGACTCCCGAGTAAAGGCGGTGCTTCGTCACGAACCCGCAGCTCCTGGAGAAGATCCGGAAGCGGTCTTTTCGCGCATCGTACTGTTTCTCTACGACTGCCAGAAGCGCGCTAAAAAAGAGGGCGTTTCGCCCGTCGATAGCCAACGAGCGCAATATTTTTGCTCCCATATTCACGGCACTTCGCTAGTCGATAAATTGACGGTGGTTCTGAAGCAGTTCGAAGATTGGTGCGTTCAGATTTACGTCGATCCAGAACGGCGTAAGGACATCGCCAATTGGATTTCTTACACTCGCCCACACAAGTTAGATTTCGATCACCTGGTACCTGTCGAGAGTCTATCTGCGGACCAGCCAGACGTGTTGGTTACTCCTCCCGCTCTGCACCGGGCACGCGTTGGCTTTAAGCTAACCGATCCGCGCATGACTCAGAAGCAGGTGCTGCGCGAAACCGACTACTGCATTTATTGCCACCAGCGCGAGAAGGACTCTTGCTCCAAGGGTTTTCACGACAAAACTGGCTACAAGAAGAATCCTCTCGGCATTGAGTTGACGGGTTGCCCGCTCGACGAGCGCATCTCCGAAATGAACTGGCTCAAAAACAAGGGGCTGAGTCTTGCCGCTTTAGCGATGGTGATGCTCGATAACCCCATGTGCCCAGGCACGGGCCACCGCATTTGCAACGACTGCATGAAGGGCTGCATTTTTCAAAAGCAGGAACCCGTCAATATCCCGCAGAATGAGACGGGCGTTCTCACCGACGTGCTCAATATGCCTTTGGGAGTGGAGATTTACAGTCTGCTGACGCGCTTTAATCCCCTAAACAAAAAGCGCCCCTACGCACTGCCGTTCAACGGGCACAATGTCCTAGTCGTCGGTATGGGGCCCGCTGGCTATACTCTTGCGCACTATCTTGCCAATGAAGGCTTTGGCGTTATTGGGATCGATGGGCTGAAAATCGAGCCATTAGACGGCACCATTACCGGACAAGGCCGCGCTTATCCCAAGCCGATTCAGAATTTCTCGGAGATTCGTAAAGAGCTAGACGAACGCGTACTCGGTGGTTTTGGCGGCGTTTCGGAATACGGTATCACTGTCCGCTGGGATAAGAATTTTCTCACTCTCATCCATCTCACTTTGGCTCGTCGCCAAAATGTTCGGATTTTTGGTGGCGTGCGTTTTGGCGGAACGATTGAGCTACAGGACGCCTGGGACCTGGGTTTTGATCACGTTGCCATTGCAGCGGGAGCCGGGAAGCCGACCATTGTTCCAATGAAGAACAATCTCGCCAAGGGGACTCGTAAGGCTAGTGATTTCCTGATGTCGCTGCAGTTAACAGGCGCCTTTAAGAAAAGCTCTCTTTCCAATCTCCAAGTGCGCTTGCCGGCCGTGATTATCGGTGGCGGCTTGACAGCATTTGATACCGCCACTGAATTGCTCGCTTATTACCCTGTTCTCGTCGAAAAAGTACT
>JALHPX010000030.1 GCA_022842225.1 bacterium | reverse complement strand
GCGGAATTTAGCGTCTTTACCCAAGGTGCAAATATGTTGCTCTGGGTTCAAAACTTCCACTGCGTCGTCGACTTGGATGTCAGCGGCGGTCACAACACCAGGACCTTGTTTTTCAATGGTCACAGTGCGTGGACCTTCCACGTACAGTTTAAAGCGAATCTCTTTCAGGTTTAAGAGAATGTCTGCAACGTCTTCCACCACATCCGAGAGAGTGGAGAACTCGTGCAATACGCCATCCATCCGCACTGCGGTTGGAGCGACACCTTGCAACGAAGAGATCAGAATCCGACGGAGACTGTTTCCGATCGTAGTTCCAAAACCGCGCTCTAAGGGCTTAGCGACGAACTTGCCGTACGTGTCGCTGAGACTTTCACGTTCAATTTCTAAGCCTTTTGGCTTAATAAGACTGCGCCAGTTCTTTGGGGCTAGCGTAATTTCCATATTTATCATCCTTATCGCGAATAAAGTTCTACAACGAGATTCTCTTCAACTGGCAGCGTAATGTGATTGCGCTCTGGCAAGTATTTCACTTTGCCTTTGAATTCAGCCGGATTCACTTCTACCCAGTCTGGGATTTCCCGTTTCTGCGAGTTTTGCAACGCGCGGAGAATGGGGGTCGCTTTCTGACTGTTTGGCACTACCGAGATTTCATCGCCCGTACGAACCATGAGATTCGGGACGTTCACCGGCTTACCATTGATCAGAAAATGAGAGTGAGTGACTAGCTGACGCGCTTCTTTGCGACTGTCCCCAAAACCCATTTTGTAAACCACGTTGTCTAAGCGGCGTTCCAGTTTCGACAAGAGTGCATGACCCGTAGCGCCGCGCTGTGCGCTCGCTTTTTCGAAATAGAAGCGGAATTGCTTTTCCAAGATTCCGTAGATGCGCTTGAGCTTTTGTTTCTCACGCAACTGCAAACCGTAATCCGATACTTTCGTACGACGCTGGCCGTGTTGGCCTGGCGGATACGAACGACGATCGAAGGCGCACTTATCAGTGAAACAGCGATCTCCCTTGAGAAACAATTTCATGTTTTCTCTTCGGCAAAACTTACAAACTGAGCACGTTGATCTGGCCACTTGACTGGTACTCCTTATTAAACCCGACGACGTTTCGAAGGACGGCAACCATTATGAGGAATGGGCGTCATGTCTCGAATCGCTGTAATTTTCATTCCAGGAACTTGTAATCCACGCAGAGCAGTCTCACGACCGGCTCCTGGACCTTTTACAAAAACAGAAAGCTGTCTGACACCTAAGTCGACCGCTGTTTTCGCTGCATCTTCAGCAGCTACTTGCGCAGCAAAAGGGGTGCTTTTACGTGCGCCTTTAAAGCCTTTTTTACCAGCCGAAGACCAGCAAAGAACTTTGCCGGTTGGATCGGTGATAGTTACGATTGTGTTGTTGAAAGAGCTTTGGATGAAAGCGCTGCCGACAGAAGGAATGTCCTTACGACCTTTTTTCTTCTTAATCGGATCTTTGCCCGCTTCTTTAGGGGCTGCTTCTTTTGCTGCTACTTCTTTTGTCTCGGGTGCCGCTTCTGGTGCCGCGGCAGCGGGAATGTTTTCGTTTTCGCTCACTTCGAACTCCTGTAAACCCTAAGGGTGTTCACTAACACCGTTTACGTTCACTGATTAATTATTTCGAAACCTTTAACTGCTTCCGAACCGCAACCGTCTTACGAGGTCCTTTGCGAGTGCGCGAATTAGTATGGGTTCGCTGTCCTCGGACCGGTAAGCTTTTGCGATGACGGATTCCACGATAAACACCGAGGTCCATGAGACGCTTGATGTTCAAAGTGACTGTACGGCGCAATTCGCCTTCAATCGGAAAATTCTTTTCAATATGATCGCGAAGGCGTCCCAACTCTTCTTCCGTGAGTTGGTCAGTCTTCGTATCCATACTCAAACCTAATTTGGTGAGAACTGAGCGCGACGTTGATCGGCCAATTCCATATAGATAAGTAAGAGCTACTTCGATGCGTTTATTTCTAGGTAAGTCTACCCCTGCGATGCGAGCCACTTCTAAAACCTGCCTTCTTAATTATCCCTGTCTCTGCTTATGACGTGCGTCTTCACAGTCGACGCGAACCACTCCGCCACGGCGGAACACCCTGCATTTATTGCACATTTTTTTAACCGACGCGCGAACCTTCATGCTGACGCTTCTCCCGAAATACGAGGACCCTTTTTAGGCGAACACTGCTTAACTTGTCAATTCGATTGATTAAACAATGCGATGTGTCAAAAGCCTTATTTTGCCCGGTATGTGATGCGCCCACGAGTGAGGTCGTAGGGCGATAATTCGACGGTAACTTTATCTCCGGCGAGGATCCGGATGTAGTGCATCCGCATCTTTCCAGAGATATGGGCAAGCACCTGCTTCCCATTAGGAATCTCTACTTTAAACATGGCGTTGGGAAGCAATTCTTTTACAACTCCCTCCACCTGAATAAGATCTTCTTTGGCCATCCGTACTCCTTAAATACACGTGACCTGCGGTCAGTGCAAAATGCGATCAAATACTTTTTTAAAACCGGGCTCATCCCATTCGGTGAGCACTTCCGGACCATTGTCCGTAATAGCGATGGTGTGCTCGTAGTGGGCCGAAAGCGCTCCGTCTACCGTCACAGCCGTCCAACGGTCTTCCAAAACTTTTACCTGCGAAGTGCCCGCATTGATCATGGGCTCGATACAAATCGTCATGCCGGCCTTCAACTTCAAGTTCGTAGCGCCGGCCTCGTAATTAGGAATCTGTGGATCTTCGTGAAGGCTTTGGCCGATTCCGTGTCCAACAAACTCTTTTACAATCCCGTACTTGAACGGTTTTACCGTGCCTTCCACTGCGCGGCCAAGATCCTTCAAAGAATTGCCCGGACGGCAAAGTTCGATGGCGGCATAGAGGGAATCGCGAGTCGCCTTCATTAATTGGGCAGCGTGCGCGGGGATAGGGCCAATGGGAACGGTCACGGCGCTATCACCGTAGTAGCCTTGGTACTGAAGCCCGTAGTCGAGTCCAACAATATCGCCGTTTTTTAGGGTACGAGCCGACGGAACTCCGTGAACCACGGCCTCGTTTACACTGGTGCAGAGCGTGTGGCGAAAACCCATGTAGCCTTTGAAAGCAGGACGTGCTCCCGCATCCAAAGTGAGCCTTTCGGCCAGCTGATCCAACTCATCCAAAGTAACGCCAGGCTTTGCTGCCTCGGCAACGGCACTTAGGACTTGCGCCACCAGCCTGCCGGCCGTGCGCATGATATCGAGTTCTCTTTTAGACTTTATTTTCAGCATTAGGACATTAGGTCTACCAGAGATTTCTGAATGAGATCCACTTGCTTGTTTGCGTCGATTTTCTTGAGGTTTCCGAGGCGAGAATAATAGGACAAAAGGCCTTCGTTCTGAGTTTTAAAGATGGAAAGCCGTCTTCCTACCACATCGGCCGAGTCGTCTGTACGTTGGTAAAGAAATTCGCCCTTGCAGTCTTGGCAACTCTTACCCGGTTCAAAGGGCATAAATTCGACATGAAACGAAGAGCCACATTTCTTGCAAACTCGACGACCGGTCAAACGCTTTACCAAGATCTCTTCTGGAATCTCGAACATAATGGCCTCGCTCACTCGCGAGCGCGGCGATTTATCCAAGGCTTCAGCCTGAGCTACTGTTCTGGGAAAGCCATCCAAGATAACTTTGCTGGAATCGGGCAACGGGTTAAGCGCTTTGTTGATTAATTCAATCATCACATCGTCAGGAAGTAACTCACCCTTATCGATGTACACTTTTGCTTTAAGTCCGATTTCAGAGCCAGCGGCGATAGCTGCTCTGAGCATATCGCCGGTTGAGAAATGATGAACAAGGCCGTCTTCGGCGAGCCGCTTGGCTTGGGTACCTTTCCCCGAACCTGGGGCTCCAAGAAAAACGGTGATACGCACTTTGGTTGCCTATCCTCGACGACCACGAAGTTTAGCGTTCTTCATGAAGCCTTCGTAGTCTCTCGTCAGCAAGAAGGTTTGGATTTGCGCAACGGTATCAAGTGCCACGCCGACAAGAATCAGCAAGGTCGTTCCACCGAAGTAGAAGGACACTTTAAATTTTGCTGTCAGGAAGCTTGGAAGCAAACAAACCAACGAAATATAGAGAGCGCCGCCGTACGTAATTCTAGTCAAGACGTTGTCGATATAGTCGGCGGTGTTCTTCCCAGGACGAATTCCAGGAACGTAGCCGCCGTTTTTCTTCAGGTTCTCAGCTACGTCGGTTGGGTTAAAAACCACCGCCGTGTAGAAGAAGCAGAAGAACACAATCAAGCTTGTATAGATTGTGTAGTACAGCGTCCCGCCGTTACGAACTGCATCCGCGATTCCGATAGCAATCGGATTAGTCGGGAAGAAGGTCGCAATGGTCAAGGGCGCCATCAAAAGAGACGAAGCAAAGATGGGCGGGATTACACCGCTGGTGTTGATCTTCAAAGGCAAGTGAGTAGACACTCCACCGAATAATCGTCGGCCGACTTGGCGCTTGGCGTATTGAATTGGAATCCGGCGTTGTCCTTGCTCGAGGTAAATAATGACCCCGACCACGAACACCATCACCGCAGTGAGCAACACGAACAAGATAGGAGATAGCTGACCATCTCTAACCATTTGAATCGTCTGCTGTACCTGCACTGGAATTCCCGCAGCAATTCCCGAGAAGATGATGAGAGAAGAACCGTTACCGATTCCGCGCTCTGTAATCTGCTCGCCCAGCCACATGATGAATGCGGTTCCTGCAGCCAAAGTAATAATGGCTAGGGGAAGCAATCCACGGTTGCTGATGAAAGATTGATCCGAAGCTGCGATGAGTCCGCGGGAAATCGCGAAACCTTGGAAGAGAGCCAATACGACAGTTGCATACCTTGTGTATTGATTGATCTTCCGTCGGCCGTGCTCACCTTCTTTGGAAAGTTGGTTAAGAGTCGGAGACACTTGTGTGAGTAGCTGAAAAATAATCGATGCGCTGATGTAAGGCATAATGCCCAGCGCAAAGATAGATGCGTTTTCAAGGGCTTGCCCCGTAAACGCATTCAGCATTCCAAAGAGAGTATCTGATTTGGACCGAAAAAATGTCTGCAGACTCTGTACGTTGATACCAGGCACCGGAATGTGACAACCGATGCGATAAACTCCCAGCAACCCGAGCGTGAAAAGAATTCTACGTTTGAGTTCAGGGATCTTGGTCAGTCCTTCAACCGCCGCCACCCTTTGTCTCCTCACCTTCCGTACCAGCAACAACTTCGATTTGTTCGATCTTGCCGCCGGCCGAGTTAATTTTTTGAATCGCCGACTTAGAAAAACGATGTGCCCGAACGGTGAGTTTCTTAGAGAGAGTTCCCTCTCCTAGGATTTTCACGAAGCAATTCTTAGAAGCTACGAGACCTTTTTCGTAAAGGCTCTCCGGCTCCACAGTTTCACCCGCTTGGTAACGATTCTCCAACTGAAGAACGTTGATTACGTCGTAATAACGCTTGAATGGAGACTTAAATCCGAATTTTGGTAAACGACGAACCAAGGCGCTTTGACCGCCTTCGAATCCGCGCGGACGACCCTTACCGCTACGTGCGGTTTGGCCTTTTCCACCACGACCAGCGGTTTTTCCCAGGCCAGAACCTGTTCCGCGGCCACGACGGATGCGCTCTTTACGAGCTCCCGGTACCGATTGCAAATTTGATAAATCCACTGGTAATTCCTGCGGCATCAGCTAACTCCTATATCTCTCGCAAGGACACAAGGTGTGGGACCCGTTTCACCATTCCGCGAATCGATCCGTTATCCGTAAGGACACGAGACTGGTGCATTTTCCGGAGGCCCAACGTGGTTACGATCGTTCGCATCCAACGAGGTGTACCTGCCATGCTGCGTACAAGCTTAAGTTCAATTTTCTTTTCCATAATCTCTTAAGACCTCAAAGCGAAACGGTGCCTTCCGCTGCGCGAATAGCGTGCACATCCTCAGGGTTGCGCATGGTCCGCAATCCGTTGATGGTGGCGCGCACCAAGTTATGCGGATTGGTTGTGCCGAAAGACTTTGTCAGAGCGTTGCGGACGCCGGCGATTTCTAAAACCGAACGGCAAGCGCCACCGGCAATAACGCCTGTCCCATCCGAAGCCGGTCGTAATAATACCTGTGCGGCACCAAACTTGCCGACAATTTCGTGCGGGAAGGTGCCCGTCGAAAGAGGGATCTTGAAAAGTTGTTTGCGGGCAGATTCGCCAGCCTTGCGGATAGCTTCTGGAACTTCCCGTGCTTTACCGAGCCCGATTCCAACGTGCCCGTTACCGTCTCCAACCACTACGATGACGCTGAAGCTAAATCGGCGACCACCCTTAACCACTTTGGCTACGCGGTTGATGTAAACAATGCGCTCTGTGAGCTCTAGATCATTCGGATTGATGCGTTTATTCACTAGCATTAGAACTTTAACCCTGCCTCTCTGGCTCCATCCGCAACCGCTTTAATACGGCCGTGAAAATCATAACCATTTCGATCAAATGCGACTGCGCTGACATTCGCGGCTACTGCGCGTTTGCCGATAAGAAGTCCCAGCTCTTTTGCAGCTGCGAGGTTCTTTTTGGACTTAAGCTTTTCGAAATCTTTTTCACGGGTGTTCGCTTGAACAATCGTGTGAGATTTACCGTCATCCACCACTTGCGCATACAAGTTGGTGTTGCTGCGGAAAACCACGAGACGGGCAAGCGGATCACGGTGCGCTTTAATCTTGCGGCGGATGCGCGTTTTCTTTGCCATCCGAGTAACCACTCGCTGACTGGTCTTTTTATGAGTTGTTTTCGACATAAAACTTCTTCCTCTATACCTACGGGCGGATTACTTACCGGCCGTCTTACCTTGCTTCAGAGTGATATGTTCTCCAGCAAAGCGAATGCCCTTACCTTTATAAGGCTCTGGTGGACGTACCTTGCGCAGTTTTGCTGCTGTGACGCCCAAGAGATCTTTATCTGCGCCCTTTAGGGTAATTTTGGTGTTCGCTTCAACAGAGGCAGTAATGCCCGTTGGCAAATCAAATTCTACTGGGTGCGAAAAACCGAGCGAGAGCGAAAGGACAGTGCCTTTAGCAGCCGCACGATAACCGACGCCTTGTAATTCGAGGTTCTTGGTGTAGCCCTTCGCTACGCCTTCCACCATGTTTTGAATCAAACTACGACTCAAACCATGAAGGGCTTTGTGAGATGCGCTGGTTCCTTTGTTCAGAACGTGCACTTCATCGCCTTTAGTTTCGATCGAAATATTTGCAGGCAGGTCGCGCTTAAGCTTTCCACCCTTACCGGAAACCTCAACGGTTGGAGCGGTGAAGGCGATTTTTACGCCTTGCTCTAACTTGATGGGTCTTTTTCCTACTCGTGACATTGATGTACTCCCACCGACTGCTTTACCAAACGGAGCAAAGCAGCTCGCCTCCGACTTTGTTCTCTTTCGCAATCTTGTCCGTCAGAATACCTCGGGACGTAGAGAGAATTGCGACTCCTAAACCACCTAAAATCTTTGGCATATCTTCGTAGCTGCAGTAAACGCGGCGACTTGGACGGCTGATACGCTTTAGACCTTCAATCGCGGATTTTTTTCCGACGTACTTAAGATAAATGCGCAAAACGCCTTTTTCGCCATCACGGAACAGCTTGTAGTTCCGAATGAAGCCTTCTTGCTTCCACAATTCAACAATTCCAACCTTTGTGTTGCTGGTCGGAACGTCCACCTTTGGGTGCTTCGCCTTAATGGCGTTACGCACTTGGGTGAGTAAATCAGAAATAGGATCCGTCATCATAATCGCACTCTCAAATCAGTTTTTACGGAAAGGCATGCCCAATTTCTCAAGGAGCACGTAGCCTTCGTTATCTGTTTCCGCCGTCGTTACAAAAGTTACGTTCATTCCCCGGGCTTTATCCACTTTGTCGAAGATGATTTCTGGGAAAATGATCTGCTCTTTGAGGCCCATTGTGTAATTGCCTTGGCCGTCGAATCCGGTTTTCGGAATTCCACGGAAGTCACGTACGCGAGGGAGAGCAATGTTCGTGAAACGATCCAAAAATTCGTACATATGCGAACCGCGCAGGGTGCTGAATGCTCCGAGCGGCATGCCTTGGCGCAATTTGAAAGCTGCAATAGCTTTCTTCGCGCGCGTCATCTTGGGCTTTTGGCCGGTGATGGTCGAAAGTTCATCAATCGCTTTTTCAACGACTTTTCCATCCGAAGTGGCTTCTTTTAAGCACATGCTGACGACGATTTTGGTCAGCTTAGGAACCCGCATAGGATTCGTGTACTGGAACTCTTTCATGAGGTCCGGGACCACTGCTTTTCGGTAATGCTCGAGTAGTCGGGGTGTTGCCATCTTATTTATCCAATTGAATATTGTGTTTCAGGTTCACGCGAACCTTTTTGCCCTTTTTTCCACCAGTTCCGTCAGTAAACTTGACGCTGGTTCGCACGCCGCGGCCAACAGAATCGGCGTACAACAAAACTTTGCTCGCAGGGATCGGGGCTTCTTTCTCCACGATGCCGCCAGCTTCTTTGCCCGTGGGGCGCTTATGGCGCTTCACGAGATTGATCTTCTCAACAACGACCCTGCCGCTCTTGTTGATAACGCGCAGAACTTTTCCAGTTTTGCCTTTGTCTTTGCCCGAAAGGACTTGGACTAAGTCGTTTTTCTTTACGTGTTTAATCAAATTCATCACAACACCTCAGGCGCCAAGGAGATAATTTTCATATTACCGTCCTTCGAAGCAACACGGATTTCCCGAGCGACGGGTCCGAAAATACGGGTTCCGATTGGCTCTAGGTTCGTGTTCAAAAGTACAGCTGCGTTGTCATCGAAGCGAATGTAGGAACCATCCGCCCGGCGAATCGTGCGACGTGTACGAACCACCAACGCTTTCATCACGGAGCCTTTTTTCACTTTTGAAGTGGGGAGGGCTTCCTTGATGGTGCAAACAATAACATCACCAACTTGGGCATAACGGCGGCGTGTGCCTCCCAATACCTTGAAGCACATGACTTCTCGGGCACCGGAGTTATCCGCGACATTAAGACGACTATAATTGTGAAGCATTTACTCTACCCGTCTTTCCAAAACTTCAACGATCCGGAACGCTTTCTTTTTCGAAAGCGGTCGAGTCGCTTCGGCCTTCACTAAATCTCCCACTTTGGCCTCGTTCTTCTCGTCATGGACGAAAATGCGAGTGCGCTTGGTGAGACCTTTTAAATACAATGAGTGGGTCAGGCGGCGCTGAACTTCAACTACGCGAGTCTTGTTCATTTTGTCGCTAATAACGACTCCACGAATGCTCTGCGTGACCTTGTGCTTTTCTGTTGTCTGGACTTCTTGCGCCATAAATTAAGCTTTCTTCTTCTTAGCCGTCTTCTTTGCTGGCTTATCTTCCACGGCCTTCTCTTGGACGGGCTTAGCAGCAATCACGACGCCGCTGTTCTTCTCACCGATTACAGTCAAAGCGCGCGCGATATCACGGCGGAGTTTGCGAACAACGCTCGTATCGCGGGCTTCAGCGGTTTGAGCCTTGAAGCGCGAACGAAACAGTTCGTCTTTCCATTGTTTCACCCGAACATTGAGCTCTTCAGGTGTAAAATTGCGAAGTTCTCCGGCATCCATTACAGAGTGTCCCCTCGATAAATAATTTTAGTGCGAACCGGCAACTTGTGAGCTGCCAAGGTGAACGCCTCAGTAGCGGTTTCGCGGGTTACGCCTTCTAATTCAAACAAAATACGACCAGGCTTAATAACAGCCACCCAATATTCGGGTGCTCCTTTACCGCCACCCATCCGGGTTTCTGCGGGCTTCTTAGAGACAGGCTTATCCGGGAAAATCCGGATGAACATCTTTCCGACCTTCTTTGCGTGTCGGGCAATCGCCACGCGGCTGGCTTCGATTTGCCGAGCCGTGATGCGACCGCAGGTAACAGCTTGCAAGCCGAAATCGCCGAAATTGAGGTCAGAGCCACGGTAGGCTTTGCCGCGCATCCGGCCTTTCTGCATGCGCCGATATTTAACTCTTTTGGGACTTAACATAGTCGTTAACCTTCACTTGCTGCTGTTGCTGCTTGCGAAACCACGGGAGTAGGCGAGATCTTTTTGTAGACTTCACCCTTATAAACCCAGACTTTCACTCCGATTTGGCCGTACGTCGTATACGCTTCAGAAGTACCGTAATCGATGTCCGCACGGAGAGTATGGAGAGGGACGCTGCCTTCTGCATAACGCTCCAAGCGTGCGATTTCCGCTCCGCCTAAACGACCCGAGCACTGAACCTTGATACCTTTGACGCCAAACTTAAACGCTTGGCTCATTGCCTTTTTCATCGCGCGACGGAAAGCAACCCGCTTTTGCAATTGGTCACAGATGTTTTCCGCGATGAGTTGCGCATCAGCTTCCGCCTTACGGACTTCTAAAATATTGATGAAGATTTCGGACTTGGAGATCTTTTGAGCTTCTGCCTTGAGTTGCTCGATTCCAGTTCCTTTTTTACCAATCACGATGCCTGGACGGGCGGCGTGAATGTTAATCTTCGCCTTGTTCGCAACGCGCTCGATGTCGATGCGCGAGATGCCTGCATGCGAAACTTTATCCTTCAGAAATTTGCGGAGTTTAATGTCTTCCAGCAAGAAGGATTTGTACTCTCGAACGCTGTACCAGCGCGATTTCCAGGTCTTGTTTACGCCAATGCGGAAACCAATTGGGTTCGTCTTCTGTCCCACGTTTATCTCGCCTCATCCAAAACAATAGTTACGTGACTCATCTTCTTCAAAACTGGAGTAGCTCGTCCCATTGCTCTCGGGATAAAGCGCTTCAGAATTGGACCGTTGTCCACAAGTACTTGCTTTACGTACAGGTTATCGACGTCCACGCCACCTTTTTCTTTGGCGTTCGCAACAGCCGAATCCAAAAGGGTAGAGAGGAGTTTACCGCCACGCTTACCGCAGAAGCGCAATTGGGATTGCGCTTTGCCCACCGACAAACCCTTGGCCAGATCTCCGACCAAGCGCATTTTTCGCGGGGTGATGCGTGCGAATTTCAATTTCGCGCGTACTTCCATTACTTCGGCGCTCCTTCCACTTTCGTCTTCTTATCGCCCGAATGAGCGACAAAAGTACGAGTGCCGGCGAACTCGCCTAAGCGATGTCCGACCATGTTTTCCGTAATAAAAATAGGAAGAAACTTGCGTCCGTTGTGGATGGCCATCGCGAGTCCGATGAACTCAGGAGTAACCGTAGAGCGACGAGACCAGGTCTTGATGACCTTCTTGTCGTTCGTTTCCTGCGCCCGTTGAACTTTCTTCATCAGGTGCGGGGCCACGTAGGGACCTTTTCTAATAGAACGAGGCATTATTTCTTACTCCTGCGCATGATGAATCTGTCTGTGCGCTTGTTCTTACGAGTCTTCTTACCCTTGGTCTTTTTGCCCCAAGGTGTGGTCGGGTGACGACCTCCCGAAGACTTCCCTTCACCACCACCCATAGGATGGTCGACAGGGTTCATGCTGACGCCTCGGTTGTGAGGACGTCGACCGAGCCAACGCTTACGACCGGCTTTACCAATCGTCAGGTTTTCATGGTCTAAATTTCCAACTTGGCCAATGGTTGCCCAGCAAGTCTCTGGCACGATGCGGATTTCGCCCGATGGCATCCGAAGCTGTGCATACCCTTGCTCAAAGCCGACCAATTGAACCATCGCACCCGCGCTGCGAGCCAACTTACCGCCGGCTCCAACTTTGAGTTCAATGTTGTGAAGAGTGGTACCGGGAGGGACATTCTTCAGCGGCATGCAATTGCCGACGTGAATATCTGCCTTTTCCGAAGCGAGCACCGTGGCGCCAACGGCTAAGCCGAGGGGAGCCAAGATGTAACGCTTTTCACCATCCGAATACTGAATCAACGCGATGTTAGCGGTACGATTTGGATCGTACTCAAGCGAGGCGACCTTGCCGACAATCTCTTTTTTGTCGCGTTTAAAATCGATAATACGGTAACGACGCTTGTGACCGCCGCCCCGGAACCGGCTGGTGATGCGACCATAATGGTTGCGTCCACCGGTGCTGGACTTGCGAACAGTTAAAGACTTCTCAGGACCTTCTTTCGAAAGTTCGCTGAAATCCATCGTAGTGATGAATCGTCGTGCGGGAGTAATGGGATTGTATGACTTAGTTGGCATAAACCTTAACCAGCGACAAATTCAAACTTGTCGCCCTCCTTCAACTTCACGATAGCTTTTTTCCAGAGGATACGTTTGCCAGGCGACTTGCCCAATCGGCGAGCTTCTGCGCGATTGACCAGGGTATTCACCCGAAGAACTTTTACTCCGAAGATTTTCTCGACGGCTTTTTTGATTTCACTGCGATTTGCAGTCAGAGACACTTCAAACGCATATTCGTTTTTAGTGCTCGCGTGCAGAGTGTTTTTCTCAGTGACTAACGCTCTTTTGATAATGTCATGCATGGCCCAGACGCTCCGCGATGCTTTCCGCGGCCTTCTTCGAAAGAACCACGTTTTTAAATTTCAAAATATCGAAGACGTTGATGCCTTCCGGCTTCAAGAATTTCACTTTGGGCACGTTGCGCGAGCTCTTGTTGAAATTCTCCGCTTTCGGCGAATCTGCAGTGTTGATGAGCAAAGCAGTCTTTAATCCAAATGCGTCGAGGCATT
The DNA here is from genome assembly GCA_022842225.1 of bacterium. Classification (GTDB taxonomy): domain Bacteria; phylum Bdellovibrionota; class FAC87; order UBA2466; family UBA2466; genus JALHPX01. The sequence goes on along the minus strand of JALHPX010000030.1, from coordinate 1,094 downwards.
TTGCGACTTGCTTAGCGCTCATCTTTTCGAGCTCGAGCTTATCGATGATGAACAGGCGATCTTCCTGTTGGTGCATCGAAATAGCGCTTACCAGAGCAGCTTTGCGAACTTTTTTGTTTAGCTTGCGTACAACAAGACGAGGGTGTGGGCCGTGGGCTTTACCGCCACCTGCAAACGTTGGAGCTTTTTGATCTCCGTGACGTGCTTGTCCCGTTCCCTTTTGTCGGTAGACCTTTTTGCGAGTTCCACTAACTTCGGTGCGGTTACGGCATAAAGCCGTACGCTGTTGGTACCACTTGGCTACCTGATAGCGAACCGCATCGTGAATTAGATGAGTTTTTACTTCGCCAGCAAAAACAGAATCGATAAGATCGACTTTGCCGACTTCTTTCTTATTCATGTCGTACAGAGGTAATGACGGCATGTTGTCCTCACAAAGTGATGGTGACGTCGATCCCGGCTGATAAATCCAGCTTCATCAGGGAATCAATCGTGTTTTGGGTCGGCTCAAGAATATCGATAAGACGCTTATGCGTACGGATCTCGAATTGCTCACGGGATTTTTTATCCACGTGAGGAGATCGCAGCACGGTGTACTTATTGATCTTCGTCGGCAGCGGAATAGGCCCCGCAATTTTCGCACCCGTACGTCGAGCAGTCTCAACGATCTCGGATACTGACTGGTCGAGCAGTTTGTAATCAAACGCTTTCAACCTAATTCGAATCTTCTGACTCTGCACAAGCTCTCCCATTTTGCCGCCGAGCCGAAACTACTTTTCGCAGTTTCGGGGCGGCAAAAAAACAACCAGATAAACCTATTCGATGACTTCCGTTACTACTCCGGCGCCTACGGTGCGGCCACCTTCGCGGATAGCGAAGCGGCTTTCTTTTTCCATAGCTACGGAGGAGATGAGTTCGATTTCTACAGCGACGTTGTCGCCGGGCATTACCATCTCAACGCCTTTGTTGAGGGAGATGACGCCCGTTACGTCAGTCGTGCGGAAATAGAACTGCGGACGATATCCCGTGAAGAAAGGCGTATGACGACCGCCTTCTTCTTTGGTTAAAACGTACGTTTCGGCTTTGAACTTTTT
>JALHPX010000029.1 GCA_022842225.1 bacterium | reverse complement strand
CCTTGTAGAGGAATGGCACGTAGACGTTGATCCCTTTGGCGACCAACAAAAAGAAAAACGCCGAGAGGAACTTCAGTTTTAAATCGCTGCGCTTTTTAGGCCAGAGGTAGCGTGACAGAGTTCGAACGGTTTGCCATTGCTCGCGGTTTTCATTTCCTTCTGGCCTCATTCGCACTAACCTCTTCTTCATGTACAACAAGCGCACGCAACTAATTATCTTGGGACTTGCTCAGATGGCATTTTCGGCTTTGGGAGCCACGGGCGTCAAAATCACCGCTAATATAACCCAATCCAAGAACAAGCTACCGCTCCACTTGTTCTTCGAAAAGACGAAAGTACGGCTGGACTCTCCCGCCCCTAACGACCCCAGTCAGACTTACCGGATTTTCTACGATGCACAGACAGAGAACCTTTCTTACGTCGACAATAAGAAAAAAACTTTTCTCACCATGCCCGTGGCGCAAATGGAAATTTTAGCCTCTCTCGCTCTTAAGCTGCAGCAACGCGGAAAGCCTGCTGAGGCAAAGGCCGCCGACGTCACCTTCAAAGATACCGGCAAGACCAAAAAGGTCTCCCAGTGGAACTGCAAAGTCTTCGAGATCCATAGAGAGAGGAAAAAAGTTGGAGACCTGTGTGCAGCTCCGCTGAAGGACGTCGGCCTGACCAAAGCCGATATTCTGCCGATGCAGAAACTCTCGCGCGCGTTGGAACCTCTAGTGAAAGTCGCTCCGGGCAATAGCTCGGTTCCCGATTACCTCTGGAAAAAAATCGAGGAGATGGGCCTCACGTTGGAAGCTAATGGCATCGATCCAAAATCGGGCGAAACCTCCACGTTTCTAGTCAGCGCGATCGAACGACCGACACTGCCAGCGGATACATTTTCCATTCCACCGGGCTACACGCCGCAAGCGCTGATTAAATAGTTAATTGAGTGTGCCCAGAATATTCTGAATCGTGCGCAGCACTTCGGGATCTTCGGGCGCGTATTCCAGCGCTTTTTTGAAATGCTCGATTGCCTTGCGAGGCAAGCCTTTCGCCAAATAGATCCGCCCTAAATTGATGTGCGGAAACTGGCGCGGCTCGTAGCGGGGAGCCAAAATCGCGCGCTCCAAATACCGAATGGCTGATTCGGGATCGCCCAACGCGATCATATACGAACCAATGTCGTTATAGGGATTGCCGAAATCGGGATCGAGCTCGATCGCCATTTTGCACAGGCGAATCGCGTTGAGGGTGTTGCCAGTCTGGTGTTCCATCCACCCCCAGTACGTAAGCGCGTCGGCGGAGAGCTCATTTTCAGCGGCTTTCTGAAAAGCCTTTCGAGCTTCGGCAAACTCGCCCCTGGAAACGGCCGCAAGTCCCCGCTCCATTAACAACTGACCACGTTTTCGGGCTAATTCGTCCAGCACGGCCCTTAAGAGTTAGACCAGCCCCCATTTCCCGGCAAGTGGCAGGCTAAACCACAGCCATTTACGCTCAAAAAACCGGCCGGCGGAGTCAGGTAGAGAAACCGATTGCCGCCAAACGCGCGATTTGTGCTAAGACCTTCGCCCGAAGGATTTGGTATGTGCAAAACGTTATATAGAAAGTCGCTTCCCCTCTTGTTGCTGGCGTCGTTTTTTCAGCCAATGAAAGCGCGCGCGGTGGACCCGATTACACTGGCCACCGGATCGGCTATCGCCGCTGGGGCCATTGGTTGCGGCACCTACCTTTACTTGCGATCCGTTCGCAGAAAAGCGTCCGCACAGGACCGCCTCGACAGCGTCGTGCAGCTGCTGATGGCTTTGCGCGGCAGCCAGAATCTTGAACTTTCGATGCTACTCAAAACGGCCCTAGCTACGCATGCCGGGGATCTCGCAAAGATCGAATCGCTTTTTATCAACCAGTACCACGACGATCAAACGCTCATCGCTCGACTTAAATGGCAGCTGCCACTGATGGAACCGCGGCGCAAACCCGATTTACTCGCGTGGCTAGAATTTGAAGAACTAGCGAGTGCGCGCGAAACCTGGCAGCAGCTACAAGCCATTGGATGGAAAGTCACTTATGCGGATCCCGACCAGCCCCCCATCGGCACGGACTCCATGTTTTTAGTCGAAGGGAGCAGTCGCAAACTCACCGTCTGCACGACTCCCTACTTAATTTCCGGTCCGGTGATGGCAATGTGGGCGACCTTTAGCGCCGAGGCGGCCGAGAAAGCTCAGAGCCACTCAGCTAAAATTCGAGCCTGGGCGGCGGCGTTGCGGAATAAGTACCGCCTGAATGATTCAGAAGCGGTGGTTGCAAACTTGGTGATGCAGTACCTGCACAAGTCCGCAACGTGGACCAGAACCGCAGCGGTCTACCACTCTTTTGTCGCAGCCCACCCGGAGCACAAATCGTGGCTATGGGACGGGCATCTGTTTGACAGTAAATCGGAGCGATCGAGAAATCTCCATGTTTTATCGACGCTAGGAGTGCTTCCGTTGGGAGGTTTGAAGGACTTCGTGGAAGAACTTGTAAGCGCTGATCTAGATCGCCTTATCGCGGCACCTTAAACCAAAGCTCCGCCCAAGGTTGCCAGTAGCTAATTTGCGAGCCCAAGAAACTGCGGCTCGACCATCCAATCACCGTGAACACCGTAAGCCACAGGGCACTTCCCTGCATTAGCTCCGTGACGACGGAGACCTCTAAAAAGTATTTGAGCGCGTATCCGCGTTTGCTCTTTAAGCTGCGGTGGACCGCGCGTAGCTCCGGAATAGTTACAAAGCAAAGGATGGCGATGTTGTAGGCCGTCAGCCACCACAGCACGGCCGATGCAATTAACCGGTTAATCAGAATCGGATACTGACTCGTTAATAAAAACATGCTGCCTAGCAAAGTGAGTTGAAACAGCATGGTGCCGAGGCTGCGCATCAGCTGCTGCTTAAACCGATTGCGAATATAGGCCTGAGCCGCTTCTTTCGCGGATTTGCGGAGCGCGTTAAGGAGTTGAATCCCGATATAGACTTCGGTGCGATACACCCAAAGTGCCTTGGCAATCCAGAGCATGCATCATGGTATCAAAATGCTTATTCGATGGGGGCAAACTTTAAAGCGACGATTTCGAGATCGATTTCGCCCTTGGGAGCATTAAACGTCACTTCGTCGCCGACTTTGGCCTTGGCGCGCAAGAGGGCCGAGCCCAGTGGCGAGATCCAGCTGATGTGGCCTTTTTTCAGATCGATCTCGTCGACACCGACAATAGTGTAAGTCTTTTCCACGCCCTCGGGATCGCGCACGGTGACCGTGGCACCAAAGCGCACGACTTCGGATTTAATCGACGCGGGATCCACAATTTCGGCGATTTCTAAACGCTTCGTGAGAAATCTTAAGCGGCGATCAATTTCGCGCAGACGGCGTTTGCCATAAATGTAATCGGCATTTTCGGAGCGATCGCCGTTGGAAGCGGCCCAAGCCACTGTCTCGGTCATCTTGGGGCGTTCGACATTGAGCAGGTGACTGAGCTCGTCGCGCAAGCGCTTTGCACCACCCGGCGTAATGTAATTCTTGGCGCCAGCGGGAATTGCCAGCGCGGGATCGTCGCGCTCTAGATCCTCATCTCCACCGTCGCCATCGTCTTTTACAAACGCCTTGCTCACTTACGGTAATTCCTTTTTGAAAATCATCAGGTAGTTGAAACCGCGCAAGAAGAAATTTCCCTCCACCGCAGCGGTGTGGAAATTGCCTTTTTTGAGACTCGCGTTGTGACGCACAACTGAGACGATATCGACGGGCTTATAGAGTTTTCGCGCAATCGAAAACAGCTCAAAACCAATCGGGCAAAACGGTTTTCCTTTTTTAAAGGAATCCGAAACATAAATAGCCATATAGCGCCGGTTCTTCAGAACCCGGAAACTCTCTTTGATCACTTTTTCCATGGAGCCGTAATACTCCTGGTTCCACGCGTCTAATTTGCCGATACAGGCCGGATCATCGGAGTACTCGATATGCGTCGAGTACGGTGGATCCATGAAAAAGAAATCCACACTGTTATTGGCAAGCGGCAAAGTGCGCGCATCATTGCGCTGAATATCTTCGCGAGTGGGGGCGAGATCAAAACCAACGCCGACACGTTTTAAGTCCTTGCAGACATCCAGCGTAGTACCGCTGCCGCACATTGGGTCGACAATCTTGTCACCTTCGCGCGTATAGCGCTGGAGCAAATTCCAAATCACCCAAGAAGGAGTCGCGCCCTTGTAATTCTTGTCCCCCTGCATGCCCAAGCCGTAGTGCTGAGAAGGGTATTCCCATAAAGTCGTCGACTGCACGCGCAGCTCCGGGCGTTGCCACAGCTTAAATGGCTTCTTGCCGCGGCGATTGCGGGAGGCGCCGTCGTGCGAGCGTGGGCCGCTGGAGGACCCTCGGTGGGTGCGGTCCTCAATATAGGAATCCTTTGGGGTGTCTGACATGGGCTGCGTTTTAACTGTTTTAGGGGATGGGTTCAATATAGTAGAGAAAACACTATGGATATCGAGGCATTGATGAAGGCTCAGCGGGAATTCGTCGGAGAAAGGGACTGGGATAAATTCCATTCTCCCAAGAACCTGGCGATGTCGCTGATGATTGAAGCGGGTGAATTAGGCGAGCTGTTTCAATGGGCTACCAGCGAAGACAGTCAAAAGATCATGTCCGATCCCAAGCAAGCCGCCAAAGTGCGCGATGAATTGGCGGACGTTTTCTTCTATGTGCTGCGGCTTTCGGACAAGTTGGGCATCCCGCTTGATGAAGCTTTTCACGCCAAGATGAAGAAGAACGCCGAGCGCTACCCGGCCGAATGGTCCAAAGGCCACGCGACCAAATACACCGAACGCCCCGGCCAGTAGCCAGGAAGTAGCACCCCTCTCCCGCAGACCCAGCCCCAGAGCGCTCCCCCAGAGGCCGTTGGCTTCGCCCACCGGCCACTCTTAGACTCCCGCCATGGGAAAGCGTTTTCGGCATTGGATGGCGCGGAGCGAAAAAATTCCGGCCTCGGTTGGTGAAATTCAGGACGTGGTTTTTGCCAATCGTGCGTTTGAGCCGATCCAAAAACTCTCCTTCGGAGATCACGGCCTTGAGCAAGCAGTGACGACGCTCAAAGAAGCCATCAAGGCTGGTAAGCGCATCGCGCTCTACGCCGATTACGATGTCGACGGCACCATGAGTTGTGTGAGCTGGGTGTGGTTTCTCCAAGCGTTGGGTCACAAAAATTTTATTCCCTATATCCCTTGCCGCTTTAAAGAGGGTTACGGGGTTAACCTCAAAGCGATTCAGCATTTGATCGAAAACGAAAAAGCCCAGGTCATCATCACGATGGACACGGGCATTACCGCCAATACCGAAGCTGCGTATTGCCGCGAAAAAGGCGTTACGTTTATTTGCACTGACCACCACAAAATCCAACCGGAGAAAATGCCCGATACCATCGTGGTGAATCCTAAGTTGCATCCCGATCCGCTCTATCAGGAGTTATGTGGCTGTGGAGTAACGTTTGTACTCTTGCGCCGACTCGCCGAATTTTTTGAAGTACCGCCGGCACTTTGGACAGATCTACTCGCACTCACCGGCATGGCGACGATTTGCGATGTCGTGCCGCTCAATAGCGTCAATCATTCGCTGGCGAAAAAAGGCGTGGAAGCTTTGCTCCGCAGTCAGCGCCCCGTCTTAAAGGAACTGCGCCGGGCATCGTCTATTGGCTCGACTCTCGACGAAAAAGACGTTGGCTTTCGCTTGGGGCCTCGAATCAATGCCGTCGGCCGTTTGGGCCACGCGGAGACGGTTGTGAAGGCGTTTCTAGAGGAGTCGCCTCAGGAGTTGGTCAGTTACATGGAAGAATGTAACGACGAGAGAAAAAAAATCCAGGGCCGCATTGTGACTCAGGCGCGTGCAGTGATCGAGTCTATTGACCCCGGTCCGATTTTGTTTCTAGGCGGAGAGTGGCATCCGGGCGTGGTGGGGATTGCGGCGAGTAAAATTGCCGAGACATACTGGCGACCCACTTGGCTGTTTGAGAAGAAAGACGGCATGTGCAAGGGCTCCGCTCGATCGATTCCCGGCTTTGACGTGACCGACGCCATGGCTGCTGCCTCTGGTTTATTCTTAAAATTCGGCGGGCACCGAGCGGCAGGTGGTTTTACTTTTGAAGAAAAAAACGAAGACGCGATCCGTGCCGCTCTGACCGAGTACGCCTCTAAGATCCAAGCCGAGAATCCCGGCATGTGGGAAAGCAGAACACAGTATGATTGCGAGCTGCCTCTCACTCTTGCGGATTTAGGTTTGGCGGATTCGATTTCGCAGTTACGTCCTTACGGCCATGGTTTTGATCAGCCGCAGTTTATGATCAAAGCGCCCGTACAAGAAGTGCGGCACTACAACGACAAGCTAACGGGCAAGAAAAAGCATAGCGCTGTTTTTGTCGGCGATTCCCACGGCAACGCCACTAAGATCATGTTCTTCAATGAAGTGATTGATATTCCACGAGGCACAGAAACGAATTTCCTGGTGCAGGTGGATAAGGATAATTACCGCGGCTTGCCCCAGCTTAAGCTGATGGGCGTGGACTATCGGGAGTCCGCCGCTCCGGTAATATAAGCCGTGCGCCGCTTTGAAAGCGAATATAAGCCCAAGCCCACTGCAGCAGCACCAGCAGTCGGTTGCGAAAGCCAATCAAGAAGAACAAATGCACCGCAAGCCACGTGACCCAGGCAAATAGACCTGTAAATCGTAACTGGCCCAGAGCCACAACCGCCTTGGATCTCCCAATCGTCGCCATATTGCCTTTATCAAAATAACGAAAAGGCTTCGCGGGCTTATCTTTGAGCTTCGCCAAAATCTGGCGCCCGGCGTAGTCGCCTTGCTGCATGGCCACGGGGGCGAGACCTGGCAGAGGCTGCCCCTTTTCATCGGGCGCACTGGCGCAGTCCCCTAGGACAAAAATCTCCGGGTGCCCCTGCGGATGCAGGAACTCGTCGACAAAAACTCTACCACTGCGGTCTACAGGTAAACCTAACCACTTTCCCACGGGCGCAGCGGTCACTCCGGCGGTCCAAAAAACATTCGGACATTGAATGCGTTCGCCTTTGGCCACCACTCCTTGCGCATCGACTTTCTCGACGACGCAACCCGTGCGCACTTCGACGCCCAGCTTTTTGAGATCGCGTTCAGCGCGCGCGCTCAACGACTCGGGGAAGCTGGCCAGCAGTCGTGGACCGCCCTCCATTAAAATCACGCGCGTTTGCTTGGGATCGATTTTTCTAAAATCACGCGCAATCACTCGCGTCGCTAATTCCGAGATCGCACCGGCCATTTCCACGCCCGTTGGCCCGCCTCCCACGAGGATAAATGTCATTTCCTCGCGGCGTTTTTGCTCGTTTGGCTCCATCTCCGCCAGTTCAAACGAACGCAGGATTTTTTGGCGAATCGAAGTCGCCATCGATAGATCCTTTAGGCCCGTGGCAAAGCTCTCCCATTCTGGGTGGCCAAAATAAGACTGCCGCGAGCCAAGCGCCGCGACGAGGAAATCATACTCAATACTGCCGCCCTGATAGAGCACGCGCTTGTGAACTTTATCAATGCCCGTGATCTCGGCCATGCGGACTTCGGTATTCTTCTGCCCAGAGAGTGCGCTGCGGACGGGGTAAGCAATGTCGGCGGGAGAAAGCGTTGCCGTCGCCACCTGGTAGAGTAGCGGTTGAAAGAGGTGGTGGTTCATTCGGTCGATGAGAACGATATCGACCGGGGCCTTACGCAAACGTTTTGCGGCTTTCAGCCCACCAAATCCTGCACCTAAAATGACAACGCTCGGCCTTTTCGACATGCCGCCATTATACACACCTTCTAGAACAAGGTGCCGCTGAGCCAGACTTGCAGCGAAGCCGTCTTCCACCACGAATTCGCTCCAAACCCTTGCGCGGACCGCAGCCCGTCATCGAGCGGGGTAGAAGTGTAGATGTACGTATAAATGCTAAACCGCGGGTCGATATCGTACGTCACACCAAATTCAAACGGCATGTAGTTGCGGCGTACGGAATCAAAGCCAACAAATTTTGTGTACTCCAGCGTTGTTCCCAGGCGCAGGCCCACTTTGTCGTTGATAGCGTAGTTTACCGACGGATTGAGATAGATCGTGTACTCAGGCTTGTTCATCGCGCCGCCGCTTAACTGATCCTGAATCGAGAGCGCCTGGCGATCGCGATAGAGCCACATCCGTGGAGCCACTAAGGCAAACAAACTCCACCGGCTGGTTTTGGGAGCGTAGTTGAAGAACGAGAAGAATCCGGGGTTGATCATCAGCGTTCTTTGCGAAGGTGTCTGGCCCATGATCGCAGGGATGGGAATATCACTATTGAGCGCGCCGGAAAAACTCCAGTCCTCGCCCTTTAGAAAGGTTCCCGAAACTCCTAAGCGCTGTCCTTGGTGACGGTACTCGGGTTCACCCGTGACGACGATCTGATTGCGAAACTGGATATCGGCGGCAAAACGCTCGCTGATTTTCCATTTTACCGAAACAAGGTTGAAGAAATTTAATCCTGTATCGCTGGCTGCACCCGTCATGCCGGGAGAAACACCCAGAGGGCTGCCGGGTCCAGGGCCGTAGAAGAAACTATTGTAGTTCACTCCGAAGTTTCTTTTGATCCAATCCCACGTGGTTGGTTCTGCCGTGGCCTGTAATTCAGCGGAAGGTTCTTCCGATGCCGTATCGTCGGCAATAACTGGATTTGCCACCAACAGTACGAACCCCAAAACTAATCCGACAGTAAGTCGACCCATGCATCCCCCGTTTTTAGAAGTTTCGAAAAAACCGAAACAAATTTCTAACGTTATTCTAACTTAGCGGCGGAACTTTGCACGTGTATTGGGCTGATGAGGACAGAATCCAGGCCGAGGTCCAATGCTGGGAAATCGTCGACAAACATCTGGGCGCGTCTCGTAAACCGTGCAGCGGGAGTCACCCCCTAAAAATTTACACGATCCGTCTGGTTTTTGAGAAAGTGTGAACAGGCCAGTACTTGCTCGAAAGTGGTGAGTGATTCCCTCTTTTTCCAGACGACGCGCCAGCCGCCGCAGCGAGCCAGTTGTCTCGTCGGCAGTCGCCAATCCTAAACGGAGTAAGTCTGAAACGGTTACTTCGACCGGCAAATGGCAACAATACGCACGACAACCGTCGCACATAGATTGGGAGCTAAAGCGCTTCCAAGTCGAGAGTTTTCCAAAGTCGGCTTCCATGGGCGGAACTATATATAATAGAGCGAAGAAAAAGGAACCCCCATGCCTATGAATTTTTTTCCGCCTCCCAACGTAGTCGGGGCCATTTTGGCCACGCTGATTCTTTGGTTTCTTGAGATGCGGTTTGCGTACTGGCCCCTGCCATCCAACCGACTCACCCACGCGAGGAACAACTTTATGCTGGGGATCTGCAGCTTACTTCTGCTGGGGGCAGCAGCGGGTGTTTCTGTTACCGTCTCGATCTTCGCGCGCGAACAGGGCTGGGGAGTTCTTAACTGGCTGCGACTGCCGCTGTTCTTTGAAACGATTGCCGGTGCCCTCCTCTACGATTTGGGAAACTACTGGATCCACCGCAGCCAGCATTTAGTGCCGGCTCTGTGGCGTCTGCACCGCGCACACCACACCGATAGGTATATCGACGTGAGCAGCGCCTTTCGTTTTCATCCCTTAGAATCGCTTTACCGCGGGGTGTGCTTTATCGCTCTGGTTTTCGTCGCTGGCATTTCGATCTATAGCATTTTGCTCTACGCCGTCTTGGCCTCCGTCGCGTTACCCCTAAGCCACGCCAATTTGAACATTCCGACCAGCTGGGAGTCGTGGTGTCGCTACGGACTCGTGCTGCCGCTGCACCATCGAATCCACCACTCGATGAAGCGAGCGGAGTACGCCAGAAATTACGGCATCGTGTTTCTGTGGTGGGATTTGCTATTTGGAACGTACCTAGATCCCGGCACGGTGACCGATCTCAAGACCGGCTTGGACTACACTACGGAAAAGCAAAGCACCGAACTAGCCGCCCTGTTTAGAGAGCCTTTTGTATCTCCAACCGCATCCGCGCCTTTTGAAGATTCTCGGTAATGATTGGATTCTGCGGTGCTAAGCGAATGGCTTGCTCGTAGTGAAATACCGCCAGCTCCCAATTTCCGCGCTGCCCGTAAGCGAAGCCCAGGTTATTGTGACCAAACAAGCTGCGGGGATTGAGTTCCACCGTGCGCTCGAAAAGTGAGAATTCGTCTTTCCAAAAAGTCGTCAGATGCACGGATTCAATCGCCAGGAGACAAAGCCACACAGCCACCACCGCCCTGCCCTTGGTCGCCAGGCGAGTGGACAAATCGCCTGCTAGAAGTGCTAACGCCACAAGCGGCAAATACACATAGCGATCCGCCACTGTCGAATAGTTCTGAAACTGAAACGAAACCAATCCACTCACGGGAACAAGTGCCAGGGCAAAACCTGCGAGTAAGAATAATCCTCGGCTGCGATACTCTTGCACTGGGATTTTAGCGACGAGAAAGATCACGCACGCGGTGACTAAAAACCCGGGCAAATTTGGATGGCGGAGTACTTCCACCGGTGTGCGGGCGTAATCCAAGCTAAAGCCCCAAGCCAAAATCGCCTTTGTCAGATAGAAACTCACAGCGTCCGCAAAAACCGCCGGCCGCGCCGTCCAGGGAATAGTTGCTCCAGAAATCGCGTCAGGCTGCTCTGATTTAGTCAGTAACGCCGTCGGCAAAAACACGGCGGCGCAAAGACAGAGAAACACCAGCTGCGGCTTACGATTTTCAGCAAACCAGCCCACGCCAACCGCCGCGAGCAGTGGCAACACTCCTACTGCCGAAGGCTTAGAGAGAACGGCGAGAGCAAAAAGTGCGATCGCCCATACCGCCTGCGCCGGCGTAAAACATCCACGCTTGCGGATAAAATATTCCATCAAGGCTAGGGCAAAGAAGGTACTGAGTAATCCACGGAACGAAGTGACCCATGCCACACCCTCGACCTGGTAGGGATGCACCAGAAAAACGAAGGCGGCGACCCACGCACCAAACCGATTGCCCAAGAGCGACTCCGCAATGCGCAGAACAAAAATTCCATTAGCCAGGTGAACCAACACATTGATCAAATGATAGAGGCCGGGATGGAAATGATCGGGGGCGACGATAGACTCCGCCGCGTGGATAAATCCCCACAGAGTATAGGTGACAGGAATGTAGAGCCGCTCGTAGGGCTGTTCCCAAAACGTCCAGAGCGATTCGAGCCCTTGATTGAGAAAAAGTGGGTTGGCAAAAACGTTTACGTCGTCATCAATGCGCAGGAATTCAAACCACAGTGTTTGAAAATAAATCGCCGCACACACTAATACGAGCAACCAGGTGGACCGTTTTTCGAAGAAGGCTTGCATGGGGAACAAGTTTCATCGCAAGCACGAGAAATGTCATGGCGGCTATCGTCGAGAAGTTGCCCAGCTCACGCCGTATTTCTCGATAGAGGAGAGGAGCACCTCTTCCAGGTGGGCTCCAGGCGATTTCGCTTCCGGGAGAAGCGTCGCACACTGGATGTAATTCAGCATATTGAGAAAATCGAGATTGTGGTGATGGGATTCAAGCCAGCCAGTGAAGGCTTCCAGCGCGTCCATCCATTCGGTCAGAGAGAAAACAGCTTGGTCGCGGTGCTTGCGAATGAGTTCAAAGATTTCTTTGCCCGTGCCCGTCGCTCTGCAGTGTTGGGAAATCAATCGCACCATCATCGCAAACTGCTCGGGAGTGCGGCAGGCCCGCGCGATCTGCGCCAGCCCCTCTGGCTCTACGTCTTGGCCGCGCAGCCCTTCCAAGCCGCGCCGTAAGACGTCCGACCATTCCTCTAACGACGCGCCGCCTCTAACTGCATTTTCTCGTGCGATATCGGCGACCACAAAGCGAGCAAGGGTTTTTTGCGACATGTTTTAAGACGGCTCGTAGTCTAGATACGGACCGAGCCATTTCTCCACTTCGGCGACCGTAAAGGCCTTGCGTCGAGCGTAGTCCTCGACCTGGTCTTTGGCGATGCTACCAACTGGGAAGTACCGAACGTCAGGGTGGGAGAAATAAAGCCCCGATACCGACGACGGTGGGTTCATGGCGAAGTTCTCTGTTAATTGTACCCCGGTTTTTTCTGCCGCGTTTAACAGCTGCCAAAGCATCGTTTTTTCAGTGTGGTCGGGGCAAGCAGGGTATCCCGGAGCTGGGCGAATACCTCGGTATGTCTCCTTAATATAATCTTCAAAACCCAAGCCTTCGACTTTGCCGTAACCTAACTGATCGCGGATCTTTTTATGCAGGCATTCTGCGCCGGCTTCCGCGAAGCGGTCGCCCAAGGCTTTCACCATAATGGCGCTGTAATCATCGTGCTTGGCTTCAAAAGTCTTGGCGTATTGTTCGACTTCAAATCCGGCCGTCACCACAAACGCGCCTAAGTAGTCCGTGCGACCGCTAGACTTGGGCGCGATAAAATCAGCCAAGCAAAGATACGGGCGGTCTCCCATGTCTTTTTGCTGACGTAAGAATCGGAACTTGCCCAGTACTTGTTTGCGGCTGGTATCGGAGTAAATCTCGACATCGTCGCCCACACTATTGGCAGCCCAAAAGCGCGTCACGCCCTTCACTCGGAAACGACGCTTGCGAATGATTTCGGTCAGAACTTTCTGGCCATCGGCAAAAAGCTCTTGGGCTTGTTTGCCTATTTTTTCACTTTGGAAAATCTTTGGGTAAACGCCTTTTAACTCCCAGGTCCAGAAAAACGGCGACCAGTCGATAAACGGCACCAACTCTTCTAAGGGAATTTCCACCGGCTGTGGCGCCAGACTATCGGGAACGGGTATATTCACGGTCGCCCAATCGGTCTTCCATCCGCGAGAGCGCGCTTCTTCGATCGGCAGGCTTTTTTCCTTATTGGCCTGGCCACGCAAGTAGCTTTCGCGAATTCTCTCGTTATCAGCCTTTAATTCCTGGATATAGGCATCGCGCTTTGAGGCACTGAGTAGCGAATTACACACTCCCACCACCAAAGATGCATCGCCAACCCGAGTCACAGGGCCACTGTAATGGGGAGCGATTTTTACCGCCGTATGCACGCTACTGGTCGTGGCTCCGCCAATTAACAGGGGCACGGTGAAACCTTGCCGCTGCATTTCCTTAGCGTTGTGAATCATCTCGTCGAGAGAAGGCGTAATCAGCCCGCTGAGCCCCACAACATCCGCGCCGCGCTCACGCGCCACTTGTAAAATCTTATCGCAAGCGGTCATCACGCCTAAGTCGATAACTTCGTATCCGTTGCACCCCAATACGACCGCCACGATGTTCTTGCCGATGTCGTGCACATCACCTTTGACGGTGGCGATGACAAAAACGCCCTGATTCTTCGAGGTTTTGGATTTTTGCGCCGCCATGAAAGGTTCTAAGTGCGCGACGGCTTTCTTCATCACGCGTGCGCTCTTCACCACCTGGGGCAGGAACATTTTGCCGGCGCCAAATAGCTCACCGACAATCTTCATCCCATCCATCAACGGGCCTTCGATCACATCGAGCGGGGCGCCCAGCTTAATGCGAGCTTCCTCGGCATCCTCGACGATAAAATCAACAATGCCTTTTACGAGCGCATGCGAGATGCGCTCTTCCAGTGGCAGCTTTCTCCACTCGAGATCCGATCCGGCCTGCTTCTTACCGCTGCCTTTTACTTTTTCAGCAAGCTCGATCAAACGCTCGGTAGCGTCGGGCCGGCGGTTCAAAAGCACGTCTTCGACGTGAGTCTTTAATTCTTCTGGAATATCTTCGTAAACTGCGAGCATTCCGGCGTTTACGATTCCCATA
>JALHPX010000028.1 GCA_022842225.1 bacterium | reverse complement strand
GTATCAATGCACCAAACGCGACCCAGCTAAATACCGGCGTGAACGCATCGAGAATGGCGACGTTGAGACTTCCCAACACTTTCTTAAAGTGCAGAGGAGCGACCGCGCTAATGAATAAGCCCAGGACTAAACTGCCAAAGGTCGGCCAGAAAATATGGTGCTTAAACGCCTTCATGGCTCGTACCGAATCCACACCGACTTGGTCTTGGTGTAGCCGTCGAGCGAGTGCACGGCCATTTCCTTGCCCCAGCCGGATTGCTTGATGCCGCCAAAAGGGCTCGCGAAGTGGTAGCAGCCATAGTGGTTGAGAAAAACCATGCCCGCTTCGAGACGCGTGGCTAACCGGTGGGTGCGGGAGTTGTCAGCGGTGTAAGCGCCCGCCGCGAGGCCGTAGATCGTGTCATTAGCGATTTGAACGGCTTCGTCTTCCGTTTTAAACTTTTGCAAGCAGAGGACTGGTCCAAAGATCTCTTCGCGTGCGATACGCATCGACTGCTTTACATTGCCAAAAATCGTTGGACGGATAAAGAGTCCGTTTTGGGCGCTGGGAGAAGAATCGCGCTCGCCGCCGCAGAGCAGTTTGGCGCCTTCGTCTTTACCGATGCGAATGTAGTTTAGAATTTTATCGAAGTGATCTTTTTGGCATTGCGCGCCCTGCTGGGTGGATTCTGCAAACGGATCGCCGCAACGGAATTTCTCGGCTTTTTCCACTAGCGCGTGAGCGAATTTATCGTAGATCGATTCTTCAATGAGAATACGCGCAGGCTCCGTGCACTTTTCTGCTTTGTGAGAGAACGTCGCCTGAAAGATGCGTTGGATAACCGCATCTGGATTCTTCAAATCCGCAAAACACAAAACGGGAGCTTTGCCGCCGAGTTCTAATGTCAGCGCTTTCAAGTTGGATTTGCCGGCCGATTGTACGATGTGACCGCCGGTCGCCGTGCTACCAGTGAAGCTGATTTTGTCGACGAGGGGGCTTTGGCTGAGCGCTTGTCCAGCTTCGCCTCCGCCTAAAACCAAATTAAACACCCCAGGTGGCAAGATCTGCCGTTCATGAATGAGTTCCGCTAGCCGTACCAGCGTGAGCGAAGTGAAGGGTGCTGGTTTCACCACCACTGTATTGCCCATCGCAAGTGCCGGAGCGATTTTCCAGCACGCCAGAAGCAGTGGGAAATTCCACGGCACAATTAAGCCGCAAACCCCAATGGGTTCTTTTACGGTGTAATTGAGGAATCCTCGCTCGACGGGGCAAGTCTCGCCGTAAAATTTATCGACCCAGCCGGCGTAGTAATCGAAAACATCCGCGGACTCTGGTAAGTCGTCGACAAAGGATTCGGCGTAGGTCTTGCCGTTGTCCAAAGATTCCAGCGTTGCCAACTCCGCTGCGTGCTCGCGGATGACCGCACCGATACGTTTGACTCGGGTTGCGCGTTCCGCCCGTGAAAGGTCGCGCCAGGCGGCGGAATGAAAAGCAGATTTGGCCGCCGCGGCAGCTCGTTCGACATCCTTGGCATTGCTCTCGGGGAACTCCCAAAGTTTCGCGCCTGTTGCCGGATTGATCGACGTAAAGGGTGTAGAGCCCTCGGGCTTTCGCCATTCGCCCCCGTAGTAGAGTGTGTGCGAATTCTTGTTAAGCCAGTCTCGGGCCCAGTCTAAGCGGGGTTGTTCCATTGGTACTCCATGGGAAGCTAGATTTACTACGGGCGCGGGCTACGGGTTTCTGTGCGGCCATAGCGAATGCGCCGCAGATAATCCGAACCGGTATTTCCTTGTTTGGCGTCGTAAGCGAGTAGCGCAATCAAGCGGCTGGTGTTCCCTTCAATGGGTGTGACGCGGTGTAAAGCGTATTTGCCTTGGAAGAGTACCAAGGAGCCAGGCTTATTCGGCAGAGTGATCACGCCTTCGCGGCCGCCGCGGATTACGGAACGTACGCGTTCGAAATTCGGCTCGTTTGCAGACCGCAGCTTGGGCACAAACTCAAATTCGCCGCCATACTCCGGCATGCGTAGCGCAAGAGAGGTCACAAAGTCGCTCTGATCAAAATGCCAGCGCAGGTAATCGCCCTCGACCATGACGGAGAGGTTCAGGGCGCTCATTGGATCGTTGTAACGGTAGATCTGCGGCAGCTGTAAGATTTGCCCGATAAATTTCATTACCGGATCCCACTCGTAGATTTGCTTCAGCAGAGAACTATCGGGGAATTCGTCGTAGGCAACAACTCCGAGCATTGTTTTTTCTGTCAGGTTGCGCGCATGGTCCGCGGGCAATTTGCTATCGCCTTCGTCTAAGTAAGCATTGCCAACAAGAGCATTGCGATAGGCCCCGCGCTCCAATGCGGAAGACTCCTGCACCAGAATTTGCAGAGCCCCGGGACGTACAAAGCCTTCCATCTCGGAGGCGCCCCAGTTTTCCAATTGTGTGCGGCATTCTTTGATTACCGCGCGGCCTGCGGGAGAATCTAAGTTTTCGATTGGATAACGATCGAGATCTAGAATTTCATTCCAGTTAGAAACTACCATTGCCCCTCCCCCAACTACCCATGTCCCTTGTGGCGAGAATGTTCCAAGCTCTCGAAATTGAAAACAAAAAAATAATTAGACAGTTTACGGGGTGCTGGAGCGGCGGGGCGTGATGGCATCGAGACGGGCTTGAAGGCGGGTCAATTCCTCTTCTACGCCGATGTCGGCGGTGATGGCCTCACTTTGGCGTACCCAGTCCGTGAGATTTTCCTCTAGGTCATTGAGGTTCTTCATTAGGGATTCACTGGCCTGCCGCACGCTCTCGGGTAGCAAGGAAGTCGCGATTTCACCCACCGTCAGGATGTGGGCTGGCGTAACGGGCGTATTGAAAAATGTTGGCAGTCCTAAGTAGCGTAAAACATAAGTCGCGACTCCAACCACGACTTGTGTCGCGCTGCTGCTGCCCTGTCTCGACGCTTCCAAGGCATCCATCAGGTGCTTGCGGTAATTTCCCACAACAGCGCTAGGGCTGGTGATCTGGCTCATCGCTAAACGCCATTGCAAATGATCGATTCGGAGTTTGAGCACCGAGGCTTCGAGTGTCGCCAGGTAGGCGCCGCCCACAGGCTGCAAAGTAAAGCGCGCCATATCCTGGCGAGTATCGTCAGTAATCAACGTGCAGCGTTCTAGTTGGGCATCGAATATCCGCAGGTTGGTGATGCCGCGATTGAGTGCGGCCCAGTAAATCACGATGTTCTTGGCCTCTGACTCGTCTAGAGTGGCGATTGTTTCCAGAGTGGTATTGAGTTCGCCCGCTGTGAAGCCTTTTTCCTCGGCAAAGAGCAGTCGCATACGCGCGTGCTGAAACAACGGCGCCGGGAATTGAATCACCTGACGTACGACCTTGTCAGTGGCTTCCGATTCAAAGCGGATGCGCGCCAGAAAATGATGAACGATTTCGTCGGAGTTAGTGGCGAGAAAAGAACCTAAGAGATTGCGGTAGCGCAGACGCTCGGGTTCTCGCACATCGGGTGCAGCAATTTGCGCGATAGGAGTGAAGGTATTCACCCAAACGCGCAAAGAGACCGCTCGCAAGAATGCAATCTGCTCCGAAGGAGTTAGTTTTTCAAAAAAAACAGTAAAGCGCCCACTGCGATTCCAACCCGACTCTTGGGCTTGTTGCAGAAGGGCTAAATGGAGAAACGTCGATTGCAGGAGTTCCACAAGCGAGCCGCCCGCGCGTAAGGGATTCATTACTTTTACTAGATGTTGAATCCACGGGATGTTTGACCAGCTTTCGGAATCAAGGGAGGGAAAGGCGACTTGCGATGCGGGTGCGCTGGTGAGGGCGGTGGTTACGCTCTGGCCTGTGCGCAGAGCTTCCAATACTTGGCGTGTGCACGCACCCAAAAGACCGCTGTCTTGATGTTCTCCAAGCGTTGCCTGAACCGGCATCGCCAAAAACGAAACAAAACCGAGAATGACCCAAACCCTGTTCATCGCTGCTGACAACCCCGCTTCCTACCCACGTTTAGTTCTGACAAACGGACATGAGGCAAACACCCACGACGCGCGAAGGCAAGAACAAATTACACACTGCATTTCTTCTCTCTATCTTATAGACTCTTCCGAACAGACTTTAAGGGCTCATGGGACCAATCCTTTTTATATTGCGCAAATACTGGTGGCCGGAACGAGGAGGACTCGTCGGCTTCGGTGTGTGGATTTCGGTCGTCGGAGTGGCTCTGAGCGTGGCTTTGTTAATGGTAGTGCTCGCCATCATGAGCGGCTTTACAGAAGTTTTTCAAAGAAATTACACCCGCATCGAATCGGACATTGTCGTTGCTCCTTTTTCTTCGGCCGAAATCAGCGGCGAGATTGCCAGTGCGCTCAATGCGGAAGCGGCTGTTCAAGCCTTCACCCCGATTAAGTTAAGCCAGGGCATGGTTCTAAAAAACGGCGTGGGCGGCGTCGTCCTAGAAGGCGTGGATTGGAAGACTACGGGCCAAGTTACTCCGTGGAACGAGCTTTGGGTCGAAAAGCCCAAGGATTATGGCAAACCTTTTCCGCAGGAAGCACATTGGATTTGGTTGGGCGAGCCGCTCGCTAAAAAATTGCGTGTACACGCGGGCGACTGGGTCGATGTCCTGATCACCGACGGCCGCGCGCGCCGGGTGATTCCTTTCCAAGTCACCGGTATTTCCAAATTGGGTATGTATGATCACGACATGCGATTTGCACGCATTGACCTGCAAGTCTTAGACGATCTCTTTCGCAAGTACGGACTTGAGCCGCGTTACAAAGTGAAATTGAAAAAGGGCGCGGACATCAACGTGGTAGCCAAACGTTTAGCCAGCCGCTTAAAGGGCAGGGCAACGGTAAAAAAATGGAGTGAGTTGCATGTCACCGTTCTCCAAGCCGTCGAGCATCAGAAGAAAATGCTCTATCTTATTTTGCAAATTCTCGTGGGTCTCGCCGCCATGAACGTTGTGAGCCTGCTGCTGGTGACCGCCCATTTGCGGCGCAAGGAGCTTGCGGTTATGCGGGCAATGGGAATGCGGGCGCACCAGTTGTTTGAGTTGTTTATTTTGCAGGGCCTGGGAGTGGGTGTAATTGGAGTTGGCGTGGGAATGGCGCTGGGGGGTGCTGTATGCTTTCTCTTCCAGAATTTCCAGCCGTCCTTCTTAAGTGAATCGGTTTACAACGTGACGCGCCTTCCGCTTGATGTGCGGCCATGGGATTTGGTGTGGATTGGCTGCGGGGGATTAATTATCAGCGTGCTCTTTAGCGCCATTCCCGCTTGGAGTTTGATTCGGCAACAACCGCTCGAAGTTTTAAAGCAAGAATAGAGGATTATGGACGACGGAGTCTTACTAAGCGCCACCGGATTGAGAAAAACTTTCGCGCGCGCCGGCGAAGGGCCGGTCGAAGTCTTGCGTTCCGTCGATTTAGAAATCGCCAAGGGCGATAGCATTGCCATTGTTGGCAAGAGCGGTACGGGCAAGAGCACCCTGCTGCACGTGATTGGGACACTCGAGCGCCCCTCTAAAGGGGAAGTGATTTTTCTCGGTCAGGATGTTTTTCGTTTTACCGAAAGCCGGCTCGCGCATTTTCGCAATCGCGAATTGGGGTTTGTGTTTCAGTTTCACTATTTAATGCCGGAATTCACCGCAATCGAAAACGTGATGATGCCGGCGCTTTTGGCCAAAGCCAACACTGCCCAGAGTCGCTCTCGAGCCGGAGCGCTTCTGGAAAAAGTAGGCTTGAAATCAAGGCTTACACACCGGCCAAGTCAGCTCTCCGGCGGCGAGCGCCAAAGGGTGGCAATCGCGCGTGCTTTGATGATGAGTCCCAAGCTTTTGCTCACCGATGAAATGACTGGAAACCTAGATCCGGTGACGGGTGCTGAGGTTTTTGATCTAGTGAAAAAAATCCATATGGAAATGGGAACGGCGATGGTCAGCGTGACCCACGATGAGCAATTGGCTTCGCAGTACTCGCGCGTCTACCGTTTGACCGATGGGATTTTGAAGCCCGAACCGCCGGCAGGGTGGAAGCCACCCTCGCAAGACCCCAACACACGTGGACTTGGAACTTCGCGATTTTAGCGCGACGAGTTTGGTTTACAAAGCCGACCTCGGTGGTTAGTATCCCGCCCTATTGAAGTGCAATGATTACAACAGCTTATGTTCCCACTTCTCTGGGGTGTTCCGGCTCACTACCCGCGTTTTGACGTGGGCAGTGGTTTTTGGGTGTTTTTCTTCCGTTTTTTCTTCTCGCGAAGCGATTGCAAAATCGGATCTCATTCAAGGTTTGGCCGTTGAAGGCAGCCGGCGGATTGAGAAAGACGCCATTCTGCAGAGAGTGCACAGCAAGCCCGGCATGCGCGTCAGCGCCAAGCAAGTGCGCGACGATATTCTAGGCATTTTTCAGCTAGGCTATTTCGAATCAGTCGATGCTCAGGAAGAAGATGTTCCCAACGGCGTTCGCCTCGTCTTTGTCGTCAAAGAAAAACCCATCATTCAGTCGATTGATTTTGAGGGCCTCGAGGAATTTGAAGCCGATGAAATCAAGACAGCCATTCCCGCCAAGCGCTACGAAGTTTTAGATCGGCACAAGCTCAATCAGTCGGTGACCAAGCTCACTGAGATGTACGAAGAGAAGGGCTATTACCTCGCTGACGTTCAATACGATTACAAAGTGAATGAGGCCAAGAATCAGGCTGAAGTAAAATTCATCATCAAAGAGAACGACAAAGTCCAAGTGAAGTCGATTGAGATTATCGGCAACAAAGTTGTATCGGATGCGGACTTAAAGAAGGTCATGCAAACCCAAGAGGGTGGGCCATTTTCCTGGTTGTCGGGCTCCGGGCAGTACCGCGAGGCGATTTTTGAAAGAGATATTCAGGGGCTGAGTTTCTATTACGGCACACTAGGTTATGTGCGCGCACGTTTTGGGAAGCCTGAAGTTACGGTCTCAGCGGATAAGAAGTTTATCTACATCACCTTCTCCGTTGAAGAAGGCGAAGAGTACCACGTCGGTAAAGTGGATTTCTCCGGCGAGTTGCTGTACCGCCAAGAGGAATTGCTGGAAGGCATCGAACTCGTCGAGGGCGACGTATTTAATACCGATGTCTTGCGTCGGGAGACATTGCGCTTCACTGAAAAATATTCCGACTTGGGTTATGCGTTTGCCAACGTGGTGCCGCAGCCCGTGGTGCACGACGATACCAAGACTGTCGACGTCACTTTTGAAGTGGATAAGGGCAGCCGCATTTATATTGGCCAAATCGTGGTCACTGGAAACACGCGCACGAAGGATAAAGTCATTCGTCGTGAATTGCGGATGTTCGAAGGCGAACTTTATAACGGCTCGTTCAAACGCATCAGCCGTGAAAATGTCATGCGCCTTGGTTTCTTTGAGAACGTAGAATTCAACGAGACCACGAATAAGACCAACCCCAACGTCGTCGATATCGAGATTAAGTTAAAGGAACGCTCGACGGGCCAATTGGTAATTGGTGCTGGTTACGCGTCGGGGGGCCTGGGCTTCCAGGCGCAGGTTCAACTCTCGCAAAACAATTTCATGGGCAATGGCCAGGTCGCATCGGCTTCGGCGCAGATTCTAACGGGCCGCAAATTTTATGAATTTAACTTAAGCTTTCAAGAGCCTTATGTTGGTGCAACTTTGTGGAGTCTAGGCGGTGCGCTTTATCAGATCCGTCGCCAAATCTTTACAATACCGACGGTGTTCACCTTTGATGAGATCAAAACAGGTGCCGACATTAAATTGGGGCACCCGATCTTGGATTTCACCAACCTCTTTCTAACCTACAAGGTAGAGCAGTCGAGTGTGAACGCCGACACCATCATTGATAAACTCTTGGTGCCACCGAGTTCGGTTAATGGAACAACGAGCAGCTTGACCGCCAGTGTTGTGTACGACAAACGCGACGATCGTTTTGATCCTCGTGATGGCTTGTTCAGCAGCTTGGGTTCGGAATTTGCAGGGTTAGGCGGAAACCGGAAATTCTTACGCACCACTGCAAATGTTAAGTTCTTTCATCCGATTGCGTGGGACTTCTTTGTGTTCCGTTCGAACTTCACGGCTGGCAATATTTCGCCATTTGGCGGCAGCGGTATTCCGATCAACGAACTCTATATTCAGGGTGGTTTGTTTAGTCAGCGTGGATACGACTTCTTGAGCATTGGTCCGAAAGAGCGGCTGCATGCGAGCACAGACTTGATGCCGGATGGTGTCACTCCCGTTCTCTCCAAAGCGGCGCAAGATGCCAACGTTGGCGGACAAGAGATTGTTATCGGGGGCCGCAATCAACTACTGATGCAGGCTGAGTTGGAATTCCCGATTCTCAGAGAAGCCAAACTGCGCGGCGTGTTGTTCTTCGACGCGGGGAATTCATTTAATGACTGGGACAAAACGACGCCGAAGATATTTGCCAACTATGGCTTTGGATTCCGCTGGTTTACGCCCATCGGTCCCTTGCGTTTCGAATTTGGCTATCCTATCGTAGAGGGCCGTGGTTCTCGCTTTATCTTTACGATTGGGCCGCCTTTCTAAGGAGATATAAAAAAATGAAAAGTCGATTAATTGCTAGCAGCTTGATTCTCGCTTCCTTATCCACCACCGCAATGGCGAACACCGAGGGGTTTCGCGTCGGCTATGTCGACTTGCAAAAGGCGCTGACGACCGTAGATGCAGGTAAGACTGCTAAGAGTCGTTTGGAAGAAGAAGTTACCAAGAAGCGCAAAGAGTTTGAGAAGGAAGAAGCTGCGCTGAAGAAAGAAGCAGAGGGCTTTGAGAAGAAGGCTGCTATTTTGAATGATAAGGCGAAGGCTCAGCAACAGGCGGAGTTGCAGAAGAAGTTTATGGATTTCCAACGGAAGATGGGGGAATCCCAAATGGAATTGCAGAAGCGGGAGCGGGATCTTACCAAGCCTATTATCGATGAATTGCGATCGATTGTTGAAGCGATTGGGAAGACTAAGAAGTTTAATTTGATCATGGAGAAGAATGAAGGGGCCGTGTTGTATTCAGATGCGGGCACCGACCTAACCGATGAAGTGATCGGGACGTTTAATAAGAAGAAGAAGTAGTAGTCTTGTCGCTGCGGTGAGCAGCCACGAAGCGGGCTTCTTAAATAGTTTGATCTTGAAAGCGCGCGCACGAGAGTGCCGCGCTTTCTTGTTTTTGGCTGCGCGCGAGCTGGGCGCTCGTACTATAGAGAAGTACCGATCGTCCGGGGGCGGCGGATGTTGTCAGGGGCGGGCGCTTTGTTGACGAGTCCCCGCGACGCGGAAGTCATTTTTCTCTGATGCTACGGTGGTCACCGTGGCGTAATTCTATAAAGTGCAGAGCCGCACCTGGCCTTCGGCCCCGGTTTGCTTTTGCTTCTTCAAGCTGCACCGATTACGCGCTTAGCGAGTCAATTTGGTGAAGCGTACAATTTCTCAAACTCGCTGCGCGGAGCGCAGCGGTGAGTTGCTAATAGCACCAAGCCATTGCCGCTGTGACCACCGTAGAATCTGAGAAAGGAAACTTCCGCGCCGCGGGGACTCATCGACAAAAAGCCAACGGCTGGCAACAAGCGCCGCCTACCGATGAGGAGACGACTCGGTAGCACGAGCGCCCAGCTCGCGCGCAGCCAAAAACAAAAAAGCGCGGCACTCTCGTGCGCGCGCTTTCAAGATCAAACCACGATACTAAACCACTTCGCTGCGTTCAGCGCAGCGGCAACAAACCTACAAAACCAATAGACTCAATAACAAAATAGCAACCAACGCGATAACCCGAATCATCCACGGCGAAATCCGATCCACCGGCCGCTTCTGAAACTTCCCAACACTCACGCTCGAGCGCTGCTGATCACTAGAAGCTACAGGCAAACTCCAAGAGGGCTTCGGCTTAGCCGTCTTCGCCGAAAAGTTCACATGCACGATATTGCTACGATTACTATCCGTAGCCCTGCGCGCAGGAATCTCGATTTCCGTTGTTTTATCGTCCGGTCCCACAAATACCTCTCAACAAATCAAAATTACGCCTAAGTGTGATCTCGCCACTCATTGCGACTGACGAGACTAAAGAGGACAATCGGCGAGCTTATTGCGCGCGGTACGACTGCGATCCGCCGGGATATCCGTAGCTGATCACGTCGATGCAACCAATCACGCGTCCTTGAGGAACGATCCACGCATCGCAGGTGTAGCCAATGCGGATTTCGACGCTGCCCATGGATTGATTGGTTTGATAACCCCAGCCTGTTGGCATCATTCCGCCGGGGATGGTGCCTTGAGGAAGAACCGGAAGAGGACCGGTCATCTTGATGCGCACTCCGCCGCTGGCGACGTTTAAAAGTCCTGGAGAATTGTTATTCGAAGTCACGCAAACGGGGACAATCGAATTTTGCAGATAGCCAGTTAGGGCTGGAATTTTCACCGCACCCGCACCGACGATATTCTCCACTTGGTTACCGGCCGTCGGCACCTTTTGGTAAAACAGATTCATCACAAAATCGCCGCTGGAGACGGGGTTTGGCGAGAGCAATTCAGCATAGTAACCGGTTTGTCCGGTCGTTTGGACAGGTGCTGCACCGCTAACGGAGCCGCAGTTGCCCATGCCTTGGCCGTAACCAAAGTTATTTCCCGATGGGGGAGCAGGGACTGGAACTGGATTATTCCCGCACGCTGCTAGTAACAACACAACGGCCGTGACCGTGATGGAGCGCGCGAAATTCCGCGCCGAAATATTCGTTTTCATTTTCTCTTATCTCCTATTGCGCCCAACTACTGAACGAAGTTTTTACGAATGTCCCGAGGGACTTCACACTGCTGTTACTCGTAGACATGTAACCATCGCGGCACTCTGCCCCGATCGTTAAACTCGAATTCGAACGCGGGATGCACTGCCATTCAGAAGGCACCCAAGTGCTGCCGCTCCAAGAGCCGACGCGATTGCGATAGTAAATGGTTCCAGAAAGCGTGCCGCTACTGATCGTGCCTCTGATTCGCACCGTCAGGTAGTTGTCGCTAAAGGTCATGTCGATAGAGCTGGAATTGCGAATCGTTACAGCGCTAACGACTGGAATTTCCGCTACGAAACCTTGGTCCTGGTCTTCGATTAAAATCCAAACTTTTTCGGCAACGCTGGATCCGGTGTTGCTCTTGAGATTCATTTGCACTTTAGAAAGGATGACGGGAGGAACCAGGTAGTGCGTCGGCTTCAAAATATCTTCCGCGCCGGCGTACGTCGAAACGTTAAAAAGATTGATCTCCACTCCGTTTGGCAGATTGGGAATGGACGTGGAGCGATTTCCGAAACCAGGGAGATTTCCACCCTGACCCGCGTTGGGATCCGTTGCTTGAGGAATGGAGCCAGTGCGATCTTCACCGCAAGCGGCAAGGACGAAGGCCACGGTTAATACCGTGATGAATCTCGCAGTAAATTTTGCAAGTTCGCCAAAGCTCACTTCAACCTCCACAAAAACAACTTCCACATCCGCTGGGAGCCACAAACCCGCCACAGGGGACGCGGGTGCTCTAGCGCCATTAGTGCAAGAGCAATACCAGCGAAGAGAAACTCGATTTGCTGCTGCAGACGGGAAGAAGCAAATGGCTAACTGCTGAACACTGGCGGGATGGGTTTTTTGAGAACTTGATTCTAAGTCGCAATTATTACTTGGCCTTTTGGCTGTAAGGGCTGTGTACGATGCCGCAAGAGAAGAAAAGACAAATTGCGCCGGCACTTAACAGGCGACAAGCTTGGTGCTAACTTTGGGTTTCATTTTTAGACAGAGTAAGGGAGAAGCCAGTGACCTACGTCGTGACCCAGCATTGTGTGGACTGCAAGTATACGGACTGTGTGACCGTGTGCCCGGTGGATGCATTTCACGATGGGCCACGCATGGTCTATATCAATCCCGACACTTGCGTGAATTGCGATGCCTGTGTTCCCAGTTGCCCAGTGGGGGCGATTTATTCCGAAGAAGCGCTGCCCGCTAAGTTTCAGTCCTACATTCTAATGAATGCGGAAGGGGCGAAAACGGGAGCCATTATAAACGAAAAGCGCGATGCTTTGCCGACGGCAAAAACCCTAGAAGAACTCAACGCTCTGGACGCCCAGGGTGTAAAACCCGCCGGATTCTAAAGGCTTACCCATTGTCACCTTGCGTCGTATAGACGCGTTGACTCCCCACGCAGACTCGGTAAGGTCGCACGTGGGGATTATTGGGGGGGTAGTATGTCGCAGGTTTTTGTATTTCTTTGTCTTCTTTCCGTTCTTTTTTCCGGTTGTTCCAAGTCAGAGTCACCCGCTGCAGTAGATGTGAGCGTCGAGCGGGCGGAATTTAATCAGCCGTCAATCGAGGTGCGATCTGCACCCGCGGGGACTGCGGATGCGGTGCTGGTCGAAACCCAAGGTTACGAGCAAGCCAAAGATCGCTTACTTCAAATGGATGTTCTGCGGCGTTTGGGGCGAGGACAGATCGCCGATCTCTTTGGCGCGCAATCGCCTCAGGCAGAAAGCCAAGATCGCTTGGCTTATGGTCTGGGTATGCCCCAGGCGGTGGACAAGAAAGACAAGTTTTACCGAGAAAACTATTCGGAGGCTTATGGGCTTTTGGAAGCTTTTAGCCGCGGAGTGAATCGCCGTATCGCGGAGCTTTCGGAGAAAGACGGCGACACGCTTCGCCTATATCGCCAACTCACCCGTGATTTAAGTTACGTCCCCAGGCTTTGGGAGCCAGCGGACACATTGGCAGTAGCGCAAAATATCGCGTTCTACCTTTCTAGCCGGCTGCAATCGAAGTTGAGCATGGGTGTGATTTCCATGACGTCGGATGATCCCAATATGCCGATGTCTTTGCCCAACCCAAGTAAGCTTACGGAAAATCTCGACACGCGTTCGGTCTCGCCGACGTTTATCATGGATGCGGACGCAAGCCAGAATCCCTGGCTGAAACGTTTAGCAGCGAAGGGCGGCGCAAAAAAGATTCAGCGTAAAACCGGCAAGTCTGGATTTACGATACCGTCGCTTTCCTGCATTGGTTTTGGTTTTCCCATTCCGGAGTGTGGTCAGGAAGTCACCGTAGGCAGTAATAGCTTTGTTGCGGGACGCAGTTTCACCGGTACCAAAGACGTGCTGATTGGCAACGATCCGCATCTGCTCCTGGCATTGCCCATGACCTTCTA
Source organism: bacterium (assembly GCA_022842225.1). GTDB lineage: Bacteria > Bdellovibrionota > FAC87 > UBA2466 > UBA2466 > JALHPX01. Next base: position 699 of record JALHPX010000028.1, on the reverse strand, counting down.
CGAAGGCGCTTATGATTCGACTCCCGCCGGCGGCACTTTCAAGGTGCGTGGTTTTAACTTGCCGGGAATTCCGTTGGTTTTAATTGGTCACAATAAAGACCTGGGATGGGCCTTTACGAATTTGGCGGCGGATGTCGACGACGTTTACTTAGAATTTCTGCGTGGCGAGAAGAACGATGAAGTTTCGATAACCAAGAACGGCAAGTCGCGCACCATCAAATTGCAATCGGATAAGTTCCCGCTGCAAGTGCGCAATCGCTTTGGTGGGTTGGAATCTAAAGAGGTAGTAGTCCGCTCCATCGAAGGCCACGGGCCGATTTTTACCGACCATGAACCTAACTTACAAAAAACGCTCCACCAGGCGGAAGAGACTTTCGGCTTCTCCTTGGCTGCAAGCTACAAGTGGGTCGGCCATGAGCCTACGGGTGAATTTGCGGCGATAATTGGGTTGGGTCGCGCGACCTCGTATCATGAGTCGGTGGCTGCGTTGAAGGAGTTTGGGGCTGGAGCGCAGAACGTTGTGATTGGAACTCGCTCGGGCGACATTGGCTATTATGCCCACGGTAAATTTCCGGTCCGCCCCTACATCAGTGATCAACAGCCGCCGTTTGTTCCAGTGGTTTCTCTACCCGGACAAGACAAAGAATGGAGCGATAAATGGCGAGAGGATATTCCGCAGCTATATAATCCAGCGGCCGA
>JALHPX010000027.1:6343-14273 GCA_022842225.1 bacterium | reverse complement strand
AGGAAATCTCCACTACTTCAAAATAATCCGCTGCAGTGCCTCCTAATACATCCCAAGGCTTTTTGCTGCCCATCCACGCTTTGAGGACCGCGTCCTTCTCTTTGCCTGAAACATAGAGGTAAAACTTTTTACCGGCATGGCTTTTCTTATCGGCCTCTGCCAGAGAATTAAACGCGGGCAAATCCAGCGGCATCATGGGCACACCAATGCGAGGATGGGAATCTGCGGTATCGTACGAAACCGCCAATCCCCTGCCCCGCAATTTGGGAAACGCGAGACGAGAAAAATCGCTGTACGACTGATAAAACGAATCTTTCTCCTTCTCCGTAGTCTTCCAGCCTTTTGCCTGCATCACTTTCTCGCGTTCTTTAGCAGTAACGAACGGCGAGTCGATGTCCCAGCCGGCTTTTTTCAGAGTGGCTAACCATTTAATTTGGTGGCGCGGTTTGAGATCACGGTCTCTTGCCTTCAATGCGACGGCCAATGCGGCAAAGATCGTAGCAGCAGCATCGGGGCCCGTGAGCGCTTCCGAATCGGTAAAGTACAAATCGGCTCGATCCAAGATCAGCTGCGGACGCGGCACAGAAAAGCCTTCGGGATTGGGTAGTACTGGGCCAATGGAGCTATACGGCGAGAAATCGCCGACTACAAAAGCTTCCGGATTATCCGACGGCACCAAGAGATTGCTCACAGCCGAGGCATCGATAAAGTCTACGGGATAGAGCTCCTTGGCTTCTTCCGCTTCATCTTTCTTCTTGGTCGTGTCGTCCGTCTTAGTATCGTCCTTGGCTAAATCATCACTGTTATCGGTAAAGGGCGTACGGCTTGGCGGCTCGATGACGACGTGAAATCGGTCTTCCGCGGTGAGAGTTCCACCTGAATGCACAATGCCAATCAGGTAGGGATTCTCCGACGGCGCTAAATTATTCAGCGTCACGTCTTCCATAGGAATCGGCGACTCATTTTTTGCTGAGGGAGTGGTGGTTTGACGTCGAGAAGAACGAGCCAGCTCCTCGATGGGACGCCCATCCTTATCCCCTTTATAGACGACCAAATCGAGATCCTTATCCGTGCCCGTAAAATCCAAATACGGGGGAAAAGCATTCCAGCTCAAACTGACTTTCACTTTCTTCAGGCTTGCATTCGCCTTAAAGCGCAAAAACGGATAGCCATTTGACTGCGTAGGAATAAACTTCCCCGTCAATGAGCCGTAGGCCTTTGCTTCCACGTCGGCTCCGCCCAATGTCCCATGCCGCACTAACCCGCGATAGAGTCCCGGGCTATGCACCCAAAGCATTTCCTTATCGCGGGCAAGCAATTCAGGAAGGCGGGTGATACCGCCAGTTTGATTGAAATTTCCAAAAGACTCGTAGTTCTTGTACGTAACAATAACATCCGCGTTCCAATCAGCGGCATCGCGGAAAGAGAGATCAAACCCCTTCAGGCTATTGGCGTTGTACAGACGAATTTGCGGCGAGTTGGTTTCGGTGGCGCCGTTTATCGAGGCAATGGCGATGGCGGCACGCAGTCCGGTTAGGTCGTTTGAATCGAGCCCCTTGGCACCTTTATTTTCCCAGGTAATGACCTCTGGCTTTGTGGGCAGGTAAAACTCGGCAGCCTGCGGATCATCGCCAAGCTCGCCAAACCCATTTGCCAAAATGGCCACTCGTACCGACGACAAACCCGAATTGCCAACGTAGTGGGAGTTCACGCCAAAATACCTTTGGACCACAGAGACGAATCTCATCTCTAACCGCGCTGCTTCACGCGAAAGCGCCGGTACCGCCACTAAGGCTCCCAGCAGCGAAGCGCTGGCTAGGACACCGGACTTCAGCCAACTCACCCTGCACTTCATACTGACTCCTAATTTCCTCGAACCACCGTACGCAGTTCTGCAACCGTAGGCGTTTTCCAAAAACGCGGAGAATTCTCTGTGCCGTCCTTGAGGGATCCCACAAACGGCTTGGGATTCATTTTCACTTCCACTAGCTCGTAGAATTCGCCCGTGACGTACTTCGCCAAATCCGATTCCATCGGGTGCTTGAAATTGTCGATTTTGGATTTGAACAGAGCCGCATCGTAGGTCGTACCCTTCTTCTTTGTTGCGATGAAGATCCGTTCTTTCTTAAAGTCGTAACCTGCCTCCAGAAGCGTCTTCTTAAAATCTTTGAAACCCGTGGAATGCGTCAGCAGCCCAATTTGCTTAGCGTTTGTATTCGTGCCCTGAAACCGCATCTCCTCGGACTTCATGAAATCAAGCAGGTAATTGGAAACATAGTAATTGCCATCAAACGTCGAGAAATCCTTCCACCCGGCTTTCTCCAAAGATTTATTCGGCAGGTGCGTTCGAAACTGCAACAAGTGCTCTTGCTTTAATCCAAACTCGGTTCCCTTTAGCAAGGCCACTACTCCACCAATGATGGCATTGGAGGCCGACTCCCCTTCAAACACGGTCATATCTGAAAACAAGACGTCGTTATTCAACGTCAGGATTTCTGGCTTGCCGCGGAAATCCAGAGTGGGGCCCATCGAAGAATTCGCACCGGCGGATCCCACCGTAATGCCCACGCCGTCGCCCGGGGTCATCACTTCAAAACCCTTCGTCGCACTTTCAAAGGAAAAGAGAACTTCTTTTTCCTTGGTCACTGGATTTTCAAAGGTGCGCTTGTCCAAACTTTGCGGATAGACCGTCACTCGGAGCTTGTCGTGACTGGACGTAAATTCACCCGCGCGGCGCCTTACTGCGATGAGGTAGTCTTTTTTGGGATTCACATCAGCGGTGAGAAAAGCCACTTCGCGTGCATAGAGCGTTTCTTCCGGCTTCGGTTTGTCGCCCAATGACACTACCTGCCGGTCCGTTGAAATCGCTTTCCAGCGCTGATCCCCTTGCTGGTCGACATCGCCATCTAAGCCCACAAAAAGATCGAGATCCTTGTCTGTTCCACGCGGCCGGGTAAAGAGCGCATTGCCAACAGAGTAGCTGTTCCAGTTGAGGATGATTTTGATTTTGTTCAACGCGACTTTATTGCGGAAGCGCAGAAACGGTTCGCCATTGGCAAACGTCACAAACTCATTTCGCGCGTCCATCGCTACTGCGCCGTTATAGACGAGATCGCGGTAATTGCCGACGGTGTTGAGCCAAATCACACCTTTGGACTTTGCATGTTCCACGTGCTCGTTAATCCAACCCGTGCCATTCATGTTGCCAAACATTTCAAAGTTGGCCGATTGCACGACGATATGCGCGCCCCAATCGAGGAGAGCTTTGATCGCAGCGATTTGGTTGTCGGGACCATTGACATTAAAGAGCCCAAATTGCGGCCCCTTCTTATTTAAACCCGACATCGCCCAAACTATCTGCGCCATGTGCAAGCCGTGGATGCTATCGCCCATCGGGCTTATGCCCGGCATCGTGCTGTCTTTGAGATCAAAAATCTTGGTATTCGCGGGGAGGTACTTATGGATTTCCGCGGCAGTAACGCCACCGAAACCTTCGTCGAGAACAGCCACCTTCACCTCGGAAAGCCGCTCCGGCGAGGAGTATTCCGCGATCACTTCGTAGAGTTTTCGTAAGCTTTCGAGACCCTTTGGAGAATAAACGAGAGGTTCGGGCAGTTTGATATCGCCGTACGACAGGGAACCGAAGACCAAAACTACGATCCAGAGCACCTTAGACACTGTTAAAACCTCACCTTTCAAACATCGAAAGAGCTGCCCTCTCGGGCAGCTCTCACGGAGAAATCTTTTTGCTAACCGTAAGCGGCTAACAAAGTTAAACCCCTCAGCAACCTACTACCAACGATAATACGTGTAGTAATAGTTGTTGTAGTACGTGTACGTCCACGTTGTGTACGTGGTGTAGTAGTACGTGTAGTACCGAGGCGCATAGTAATCGTAGTAGTAGTACGTATTGTATACGATCGGTTGATAGTAGTAGCTCCAGCGACGGCACCATGCCGTTGTTGGCTTGTCTTTCGCTTCAGCAGCACTAGAAGCAACAGACATTTCCTTTAGCTTGTCGCCATCCTTGCTAACCAGTTCTGCAAGCGCCTTCTCAGATTTATCTTCGAGTTTGCTCAGAGCGGAAGCATCGAAGAGTTTGCGCTCTCCGGTGTTTGGATCGAAACGCTCAATTAAAGCAGCTGGCTTTGTCTTAGAAGCGTTTCCAAGGACTTGATCGCCATCAGTGAAGACATCCCCACCCATTGCGGTCGCTGTTAGTACTAACGGAAGCACTGCAAGTGCACCCATGATGTTTTTCATAATTACCTCCCGTAATTAATACGAGAACGAAAACATTATCTGACATTATCGTCAACGAACGGAAGGCGATCAAAATTGTAATAAGTTATTACTTTTAAAGGATAAGTCCGTTTCAAGCCCTTGGCAGAAGAGGATCCCGGGGCTACTGTTCCCAATCCCGACTTGATCCCCCTCCCCCAGTTCAGGTATCAACCCTCTGTCTGTACTCATGGAGTCCCGAATGCCGGCACGCTCAAAATTTACCTGGTTAGCCCTAGGAGTGTTCCTGGGCTATTGGATGGCCGGCCTCACTTCGACTGGACCCGTCGAGTCAGAGCAGACTGCTTCAGAAAAGGTTGCAGAAGAAACGGTTGCCCTCGATAAGCCGATTGCAGCCAGCGCCTCGGTGGATTTAACAGCTCGCGCTCCCCAAAAGCCCAACGCAGCTCCAGGCCGAGCTCTCACACCCCAGGAGCAAGCGAAGAAACTTGTAAAACAAGGAAAAATGGATGCCGCGCGCGACCAATTAGTGCAGGCAGCGGAAGCCGATCCCTCCAACTCGCAACTGCGCCAAGACATCGCCAAGTTTTATTTAGAAACCATGCACGATGAAGCAATGGCTCTAAATTACCTCGAGCAAGCGCTCGATACCGCGCGCCAGGCGGGCAATGGCAAGGGCGAGCCAGACAAAGAAGTTTTAGATTCGATCATGGGTCTTGCGACCACATCTCCCGAGAATGATGTCCGCGACCGCGCCGCAAAAATGATTCAGGAACACGCCGCCTCTAACCCCGCTTCGGATGCCGCTCAATTAGCTCTGGGAGATCTGGAACAAACCCGCGGCAATATGCAAGGGGCGCTCAAGGCGTACCAAGACGCAGCCAACACTGGCAGTGTCGACGGCCATATTCGCCTCGGCGATACACACATGCAGCAAGGCAATTACGCCGCCGCTATCCCGGAAATGCGCAGGGCCTATCAAATCGCGCAGGAGCAGTTTGCTCGTGCGAGTGAAACCGGTGAGAACCGCGAGTACTACGCAACGAAAGAAGCAGACGCTCGGTTCAACTACGCCGTGGCTCAGTTTGGTTCGCACCAACGAGATGGCTCCACTCTCTCGCCGGAATTAGAAGAGCATGCGATGGCGCTGCAAAAACAGTATCCGCAGAACGAAATGTACAAGAATCTTGCCGACGATATTCAGGCGTTTAAGTCGGGAGTCCCCGTGAAGTCGCCTCTGCCGGGAACTCAACCGGCTAAAAAGTAAGCTTAGAGAATCGAAAGCGTCAGGTACCGGCGCTGAAATCCATAAATCTGATTGCTGCTATCTCGGAATCGAAACACGAGATGGAATTCGCCACTCTCCTCTGGAGTGCCCGAGATTTTGCCCGTGTAGGAATCGAGAGCCATTCCCTTGGGCAAGCGCCCCTCTTCCAGATCAAAATAGTATTCAGGAATGCCGCCCGAGACTGTAAATGCGTAATCGTAGGCAATGCCACGGCTGCCAGCAGGTAAACTAGCAGGTTCCCACTTCGGAAACTCTCTCGCCGATTCTGGCTTGAGCGAATAGCCCGTCACTTTCAGTAACAGCAAATCCAATTTCGTAAGCAACCACCGATGGTGCGGCATAATGCCGCGAATCGCACCAAACGCGCCGCGCATACTTTCGCGATCGACGTCTGCAGAGAAATGAAATTTGCTATCAATTAACACCGCATTTGCTTGGTAGTCAGTCGGATCCCAGGCGTGGGCAACGTAGTACTTTAATCCATCATCTGGAAGAACCTCGTCGTTAAAATCGCGATAGGCCAGGCGATCCACGGGGGGTTGGGATAACCACTTTTCAAAATTCTCGTACTTAGTGCCAGCAAACAGCGCGTGCCCGATTTCATGTAGAGCAAGCGAGTAAAGATCAATCATTGAGCTGGCGGAGTACTCGATACGCCACCAAGCATCCTCGCTTAGATCGGTAATAAACTCTTTTGCCCTGTGAACGCCTTCAACCAAAACTTCGCCAGAAAGTTTAAGGTTCGTGCCGCGGCCATTCTTAGTATGGGTCAATTCTCCCGTCGCTCCACCAAGCGAATTAGGATCGACTCTCGCAGGAGAGCCTTTCACGTAGAGCAAAAAGCCATCAAAGGAGTAGGCGTTGCTTACCGTGTGTTTCTCCTGATTGTCTTTTCTAGAATTATTTATGAGCGAAGTGGATTCGCGATTCGCCGGCACGCGATCCAGCCCCATTTCTGCAATCAGGTGCGACCAATCCATCGCCGCCGTGCGGAATACTTCGCGGCGCTGTCTGGCGTCGTCGCTCGCTGCGCTAAAAAAACCGGTCGTGTCCTGGCTGAAATCTAAGTTGATGGTGTACGGCGAAGTCTTGGGCAAATCGAATTCCGATGCCGCGAATGGAAAGCCAGGCCGTAGTGAAGCTTTGCGCGCAGGCGCTCCTGCAAAGGGCCAGCTCGAAACCGGAGTCAAAATGGGCGGAGCGATATCAGAGCTAACAACGTCCTTGTCGACGACGTGGATGGGGAACGCCATGCGCCGCGCGCTGTCTGGAATACTGCTAGGGGAACGGGGGTCAATCGCCGTGCTGCTTTCCCACGCATACAATTCAAACTCGTAATTCTCGGAGAGGTCATTGCGATCGGGGAAGACGGAAACAAAAGCCGAGCGCTCCGACTTCTGATTGCTCAAACTAAAGTATTTAAGTGAACCTTTTTCGCTAATATGGCAGGGCCCATCGAAGTAGAAGAGATTATTTCGAACCAGTAACGCGATATTTAGATAGCCGCGGATATTCTGGTTGAGTTTAAAAACCATTTCGACAGCGGGATTCGCGACATAGCCATCCCAATCGAGAATCTGCAGCCCGCGAACGGATAGCTCCCGACCGAATCGATCGAGAACCTGCAGACCCGGCGCCCCAAGGTTATTTTCGGTAGAGGCCTGGAATACAAAAGGTTTGGCTTCCGCGATGAGTTCAGTCTCGTTTGTGATGGCGGCCAGTTGTTCGGTAAACCGCTGGCGTTTGCGTTTGACCGAACGGCTTTCGAGCAGCCCGGTAATCCACGCGGTGTGCTCGTTCGCAAGAACGGAATTTTGTACGTAGCTATTGGCTCCAGGAGATTCTTCAAACCACAACTCGTAGGTCAGAAGCTGCCCCTTGTAATACAGCTCTCCTTTATCACCGACAGACATATCCGCAGTCTGAGGATCTTGAATAAACTTTTGTACGCGATCGCGGATCGCCTGGTCCCATTGGGATTTATCGCCTTGAATTTGACCGTTGGCTTTAAAGCCAGAAAGCATCCGCTGGCCTTTGAAAACTTGGAACGGGATGTATTGCGGTTCAGCGGCAGCTTGCGCCGGTGCTGCTGCAGGCTTCGGCGCCTCCACTGGCGGTCGTGGAGCAAGGGGCTGTGGAGCAGCAGGTTGCGGCGCCGCATCTGGAATCGGATACCCCCGCCCCTGTCGTGGCGGTGCTGAGTGCAATAGATCGGTTTGCTCTGGATTGACTGCCGGAGCTACTGATGCCGTGCCAAACCCTCGCTGTCGACCACCCTGGCGAATCGGTGGGCGTGGCGCCGGCGCATTCGCAGGTTTTGCCGTTGGCGCGGGAGCAGGCGCGGGCGCTGCAGGCTGAGTATTTTTAGGAGCCACCGTTTGGGGCGTTGCAGGCTTGAGA
>JALHPX010000027.1:0-6333 GCA_022842225.1 bacterium | reverse complement strand
CAGGGTTAGGTGCCGCTGCCTTTTTTTCGGCTGCTTCCAGTGCTGCCTTCTCGCGAGCGGCTTTCTCAGCAGCCGTCTTTTCCGCTGCTTGGCGAGCAGCTTCTTTTGCAGCAGCTTCTTTCTGTGCCGCTGCCCTTTCGGCTGCTTCAATTTCGCGCGCCGTCTCTCCCATCGACGACAATGAGATCAAACTCGCCCGTCTGTCTCGCTCCTTAGGATCGCGATCGCGCGTCACCACGCAATTGAGCGGCCCCACTTCAGGTGGTGATTTACCATCGAGGCGCAACTGCTCTGCGTCTTTCTCCACTGTCGCCAAGCCATCCGAAAGACATTTGCCCAGAGACTGTACTTGGTCGGAAATAAAACGTATGCGGCGGCGACGTTCGTTCTCAAGATAGGTTGCGACTTTGTCGGGCGATGCAAGATTCGCGGGCAAGGCCGCTGCCGCTTTGGCTTCGCTCGCAAACCATTTCTGCGTCTGTACGAGGTCCTCGGAGAACTGCCCAAGGCGAGTGCGGTAATCTTTTAGTAATCGTTTTTGCTGGTCCTCTTCCCAAAGGCGGATTTGTTTTGCCACAGGCTCAGAAGCCGCAATAGCAGCGGGTGCACCGATGCCAAACCCAATCAGCAAAATGAATGCTCGCGCGAGCAAATCCCCCTTCACAATTACTTCTTCTCCACTCTCGGGGCACTTCTCCATTCGATGGGCTTTTTCTCTCCAGAAGGACGCGGGTCTGGGTTCTGCCCTTCCATGTCGACTAAAACGCTATAATCTTGTTTGTCTTGGAATCGCACATGGCGCCAGACCTGATCTTTTTTCTCAACGAGAGAAACAGAATCCACTCCGCCGCTTTCTTTGACATTCAGCGCTCCTTCAACCGCCACCAGATTTCCGTTTAGGAATGAAAACAAAATTCCGTTACCGGAAATCGTATCTCCCTTTGCTCCGGCAACCGCCAGCACGCTCTTCTGCAGAGAGGCTTCGGCTACGGGTGAAGCCATTTTCACTTCATTAGCAACAATAGAGGCTACTTCTTTCAACGCCGCTGCCGAGCGCACGCCCTTTAAGAACGCGACCGGCTTCTTGTCGTAGAACAACAGGCACGATGAGGTATCGTTCTCACTACCCACCCAGAGCAGCGAATGTTTGGACTCGGTCAGAGAGCCGTACCAGCGCGACCCCGTCCACGTTCCGTTAGGAGCAATCTTCGACGATAGCTCTCCATTCCATTTTAAGGTCAGCACAAACCCTGCACTCTCGTCGACAGCCGAGAGCGATGCTTCCACATCGCTCGGCATCGGCAGCGCTCCCACCACGGATTTGCCTGCAATGGTAATCAACGTTCTACCCGCGCCCGAAGCCACCTCGGCTTCGGTAAGTGCCGGCGCGCCTATTTCGGGTGCCCAGGTCAGATGGCCGTCCACTGACGCGAGCGAGCTAGCGCGGAATGCGATGCTGTTGGCAGAGCAAGCCACCTCACCCAGTCCCTTCACTTGTGCAACTTCTAATTCTTGATTTGCCGCATCGACGCTGTACAGAGACGTGGTACCGTCTTCCGTCACGACGACTCGGTAGGTCTTATCGCAGCCGCCAGGCAAGGCGAGCCGACGGCGCAGGAGTGCGCCCTCAAGTGCAATTTCTTGGAAGCTGGCTTCGTTGCCTTCCAATCGCAACTGGAATTTTTGAGTCGCTTCGTCAAAGCGCACGGAGGAATACACTTTCTCCGCTGTATCTTCCGCGATGGGCGCAATCTTTCCCTGATTGAGAAGGTAAACTGTTCCGCCCGTACCGCCTTCGGTAACTTTGGTCTTAGGCTCAACGGTGACATCTTCGCCCTCCACCACGGAGGTGGCTTTAAAGACGAGCGATTTGGATCCCGGACTTGCGGTCCGCACATCAAAGCCTTTTACCGTCGCCTTGAGAGATTCGCGATCGGCTTGGTTTTGCACGATCTGCACGGAGTTATCCTCCATTAAGAAGAACGAAAACTCAGTGCTCTTTGAATCCAACTTCAACCGAGTGCGGAAGAAACTACCGTCGAGGGGAAACTCATACTGGTGATAGGGGTTGGCCTCGGGTAGCACGCGCACACCGGCGATACCCGGCCCAATTTCAACAAAGCTCGCTGAAGCAAAGCCGTCCTCTGACACCGGTGCTTTTGCAATAACGAGGGATCCCGATCGGAATAGCAAGAGCACCGGCTCCGTAGATTGCGCCAGCATCTCTCTCGTCAGACTCGAGCCAGCAGCCAGCTGCGTGTCGAGCGTTACCGCTGGCTTGTCGCCTTCTCGGGGCTCCCGCCATTTGGCGTAAACCACCGCATCATTGCCGCTGCACTCAATCCAAATCGGCGCTTGCGAGAGCAAAGCCGCTGTCTTCGTTTCCCCCGATTCAGCAACATGGCTCAGACTAAAAAGCATTCGGCTTTCCTGTCGCAGTTTGAAAGCGCGACAGGAGGTATTGGTTTCCATGACCAAGGGGAACGTGTTGGCATCAATGGCGGTATTGATCTCCACACGGAGCGTGGAGATACGGGCTAGTTTTGCGCCTACATCAGCTTCTCCCTTCGTGTACTTTTTAAGAATCGTTTCACCTTTGCCGGCTTTTTCCAGGGCTCCCGCTAATTCCTTTAAGCGCTTCGATTTCTCTTCGGTTTTAGAGGCAAAGAGCGTCTCCGCTTCTGCGAGGTACTTGCTTCCCTCAGCGATTTGCGTTCTGCGCAGCTCTTCTTGAGCCCGCTTGGTAATCAATACATATTTGGCGTGGCGACGAAACTTATCGAGCATCTCGCGCTCTACCTTAAGAGGCAGCAGAGTCACGGGATCTTTTGTAATATAGAAGAATCGGATTTTGAGGAGTTTGCCCGCGGCTGTGATGTTGCCGTTGGACTCGTCGATTTTGAGAGAGGGTGCGTCTTCGCCCGCAATGACGCGGGCGATACCTGCTTGGAGTTGGTATTCGGTCTGTTGACTCAATAGAACGTTGTCGAAATATTTCACTCCGAAATAGAACTTAGTTTTTTCTTCGGTGTTACCGGTCCAGCCGTCGAACTCAACGTTAGCCAGATTTTCCTCTCGAGCCGCAAACGTAACTTTTTTGAAATGGCTTAAGAACTGCTTGTACAACTTGGGCTGCGACTCTTCGAGAAACGGACGAGCGTCTTCAGAACCGGCTTCGTCGTCTTCGCCAAATACGATCGACAGTTTTTTATCATCGAAATAAAGCACGTCATTTTCATCTAGGAACAAATCTGCGGCCGGTGTCCCACGCCAAACGGAAGCTACGTTTCGCGTGATGCGATCGTAAGTCGTATCATCAATGTCATCTTTGCCATTGAGGCGAAATGCGTAAGAAGGCAGTTTGACGACATTGCCATCCGGACCGGTTAGCTGAAAAACGTTCTCTTTTGTCGTCGATTCTTCAGTGGATCTGGAAACCAGTGCGGGAACTTCATAAATTGTCTGAGGCAGATCTTCTTTCGAAGTCGCGCGATTGGAAGCAGACCATCGGCGCAAATCGTTTAAAACTGTTTCCAAAGATTTAGCCGAAGCGTTTTCATTTCCCGGACGGAAAACAATTCCTGGCTTTTTTACTTCTTGGGCAATTCCCACCGCAGAGAGCAACATCGCTCCCACCAAAAGCCTCATCGAAAACGAGAACGATTTTTTCCGCAACAAATTCATACTTCCACTCCAGCCGATGATTAGAGATTCGCAATACTGTTGCCACGAAAGGAAATCAACAGATAACCCTTATATTCCGCTCCTGTATTGGCTTTCGAGTATTTCGGTTTTGTTACAAAACATTGAAAGCAAAATCGCAAAACAATTTGACTAGGCGAATCAAGAATGCGTGTATCTGCCAAACGAGGTACTTGGCGTGGTTGCTCAAGTTGCTTTACATCTTTGTCAATTTTGCACCTCGTTGTAGATGCTAATTGTTGATTGCGAAAATATCGGAGGAGAAAATATTATGTCCCTTAAGCAAGCGTTCTTAGCTTTAGGTGTTCTTGTTCTTGGTCTCGGTGCTGCTTCTGCTGAAGCAGGTTGCCGTAAAGTGCGCACGAAGGTCTGCGGCAAGCCAGCGCCTGTCTGCGGCTACGTAACTGTCGGTTATCGTCTATACAACGTCGATAGCTGCGGCCGAATCTGCAACGTCCGCGACTACTATTTCCCAGGCTACGGTCCAACGGCTCCGTCTGAGACGACGCCCTCTGCTCCCGAAGCACCAGAAGCACCAGAGGCTCCAGCTCCTGCTCCATCGACCAGCCGCTATGACAGCAACGATCAAACGGATCTCTTGCAATCGGCACCTCGTCGCGGAACCCGCAACGATCCAAATGCCAACCTGAGATTCCGCTCGGCTCCTCGCCCATAGTCGGAAGCTAGTTATTCATTATTCGTCGGAGAAGAGTCAGTTTGCCTCTTCTCCGACGCCTTACACGCCTGTTGGAAAGGGTGGGATTGCTAAATGCGCGCTACGGTTTTGAGTTCCTTTATTGGGCTCGCTCTAAGTCTCAGTGTTCTCGTCGCCCCGGCACATGCCGACAGCAAAACCGCCCCCGTCACAGACACTAACGCATTCGCTACTGCCGCCGCTGAACTAGAGTGGCTGACAGGAGCTAGCTGGAAAATGGCGGAAGTGTCGCGCAGTGCCCCCTCGGTGACTCCGCTCTACCCCACAATTTACGGCGACTACGTAGTCTATGCCGCCAAGGCCAATGTCAGTGAGCCCGTCAACTGCGGCGCTAGGAACCTTTACGCGCAGCCGCTGAAGAAACGTGGCGCGGAACTACTTGTCGCGGAGCTGCCTTGTGTAAAAGATATTTTCGCGTTGCCCCAAGCGCTCGTCGTCCATGCACGGCTTGCCCTAGCTGTTAAGGAAGAGGAGAAAAGCAAGCAGCCAATAGTTTACGTCGACAAACTGCTCAAATTCACCCACTTCACGCAGAAAAACAAAGTCCTTACCGCCTGGGAGGGATTCCCCGAATTCCCTGCTGGCTCTTTGCCCAGCTCCCGCATCGCCTTTTTAATCGACTCGACAAAGTCTACTGCGATTTTTAATCCACGCGAGCCAGCTAAGATTGGTTACCAGTTTGCCCCCTTCGCCGATTCGCTGCTGGTGCTGACTTCGATGCTCAATGCCGATGAATCCTCAGTGACTTTTATAGACGCCTTTAACATCTCAGACGCCGAGCCTAAACTGCCAGCGCCGATGGTGCTGAAGAATCACGGGGACCAAACAGATTTTGCTCAAGTGCGTGCGATGCCTAACGGTACGCTGCTTCTGGCTTACAAAGGCAATGATCAGACTCAAGGTAAAGTGCGTGTCGTGTCGACAGAAACGAACACGGAATTCTCACTGGGTTCGGCCACGTCTACAAACTATCCCGCCGCTCGTTGGGAAAAAGTTCCCATTAGCAAATTTGGCATTCGCGCTCCCGACGATTTAGTGCCATTGACTCATGGCTTTATTGGCCGCGAAGCGGGAGCTGCTTCATCTTGGGAGTTCCCATTTGTGTTTTACTACCCATCGACGGCTCCCGGCGCGGAGTTAACGCGCATTCCGGCCTTGTCAGGCGTGACGGGTAAGGCGTCGATGCGCGCGGCCCCCGGCGGATTCTTGGTTTCAACTGAATCTCCTGACTCGATTCAGTTCCTTGGGAACGAGCATAACAACTGGGGTAGTCTGGTGTGGGGTCCGGTGCCCGAATGAAATCACGAAAGGGCAGCCCTTATGCCGGTATTCTCGTCGCTTTCTTCCTCGCGCGCTCTGCCTTGGGAGCGGAAGTATTCCCAAGCAATATTTTTCAGTCGCCCTCACTCGTCGAATCAGCGCGGCAGATCTATGATGCGCAGAAGCTTTCTTATATAAACATCGTGCCAAAAAACGCTGGCCTCACGAGCGCGGTATATTTTCGCGGGACCGCTGCAGGTCAAAGAGAAACCATCAGTGATCCAAACCTGTCGGACAATATCACCAAGGCCATTGCGAGCTTGATCAGTGGAGACACTGTCCCCAACATCGAGTTTCAAGGAAGCGAACTTTCTTACGACGGTAAGATTCTTGAAATTGAATTTAGATTACCCGGCTCGACTCCCAATTCCAGGGTCATTCCGGACAAAGCCCAGCAAGCAGCAATGTTTGCCACTTTTGTCGATCAAGCGCGCGCAAACGCACAACGCCCGCGTGTGGAGAACTTTCTGACTTACAAAAAACGGGATCTGTTTTTTGGTCTTTATGTGCCAGAGACCGACGAAGAGAAGATTAAGTCCGGCCAGGTTTGGAAAGCGATCGCCGATGTGGGTTACGAACAATCCGTTAAGAAATTA
>JALHPX010000026.1 GCA_022842225.1 bacterium | reverse complement strand
AAAGAACTTTGCAATTTGGATGGAAAAGATGGCCCCGAAGGCCACCATCAAAATATATTCGATGGTGCTTTGCCCTCGGGACCTATTTCTTTTTCCGCTCTTCAAGTGCATTCGCCCTTTAAAGAACGTCCTATCTAAATGCTACTGGTTAGCAGCATTCATCAACAGGTCGATCTTCTTATTCACACCTTGAAAGACTTTTTGAACGACGCCCGGGAGCTGCTTCTGAAGCTGGCTTCCGAGTACGCTAATTACCACCACGACTACGGCGATAATGAGCAAGTATTCAACCGTCGTTTGTCCTTTTTCATCTTTCAGGAATTGCTTAATCATTGTTGTTCTCCAGTTGAGTAAATGGAACTGAGTCTTAACGCGACGTCCCAATGACTCATACTAACAACTCCTGAATACGGGAGCAAATCGAGTAGATACCTAAGTAACTGATTTTATTGACCTTAGTGTGTATACAGGTTCTACAAACTCCCACAAACTGTTCGGAAGATTTGCACCTTTTAGTGAGAGCGCCGCGCAAAAAGTGTCGATCTTTTGGGGTCCCAAAAGCGTCACCCCCCTTAAACCCTCATTCTGACGATGCATCCGTGTATCAATTATGATACAGTGCGTTATCTTTTTAATTCAAAACTTCTCTCTCGCCGCGAGATCGTCTGAGAAACAGTCGATTCAGAAACAGAGAGAGGCAGAGGATCCGCACCCTAGTTACCGCAGAAACCTAAGAAGGGGACTTGGGGTTGAATAGTTTCAAAAAGTTCATCGTAATCCGGTACTTAACGCTGATTTGCCTGGCTCCTCATGGGTTTGCCCACGGCAGCATACCGAATGCGATTCCGCTCCCCAATCGTGCTTCCGGCCCTCATTCGATCGCCGAATTGCCCTCTCAAATTAGCTGCGCCCAGGCCTATTCCATCGCTCGCTGGGCTCACGCCAAGTTCGGTGGCCCAAAGCCGGCTCCCTTCCTCGGCACGCGATTTGGCGCTAAAGTCGCCCAGTCCTTAGCGACCAAATGGGATCCTTACCGCGTCCTTCAAACCCGCAAGCAAGTGGCGCAGTTGGAGCAGGTTTTTAAGAAGCACTGGGCAGAGTTTTCCCGCAGCCGATCTTGCACCTCACTCGCCAAAGCGATCGACCTGCACCTAGCTCAGATGAATCAAAGCCTGGACAAAAATGCGGCCGCACTTTCGCCAAAGGAAGTCTTGCCCAAAACTTTGTTAGAGCAGGAAAAGCACTCCGATCCGGACCTGCATAAGTACGATCAATTTGCGGATAAAGCGTCGACGCTCCAAACCCGCCTGCAAGAAGGCGTAAAGACGAGTCTCCAGCACCTAAGCCAACCTTGGTTTAATGCTTTTGGTAAAGACGGCAAAAAGCTCATCGAATCCGTGGTCCATAGCCGCTTTACGCCTGATACAGAAAAAGAAGCCACCCACTGGCTCTTGCAAGGTGCCTTAGCCGCACTAGACCCCTACTCGACGTACTTAACTAACGACGAATTTGAAGATCTGACTCAGGATCTTTCTGGTGTCGCGAGCGGCATTGGTATTCGCGTGCGCAATATTCCAGCAGGATTAATGATCCGTGAAGTGCTGGAGAAATCTCCCGCTGGTAAAAGTGGCAAGATCACTAGTGGCGATTACATCGTCGAAATCGACGGCAAAAAACTTGCGGGACTCAATGACCGCAAGAAGCAAAACGCTCTGCGCGGCGCTTCGGGACAAGCTATGAACTTGCGTATCGTGAAAAAGTCGGGGGGCGAAGCAGTTGTCAAAGTTGTGCGCGAAGAAATCAATTTGGAAGACACCAAAGTTTCTTACCGCTTCTACCCCTTGCGCCAAGGCGAAGGCGATGTTGCGATTCTCAAAATCCCAAGCTTCTATGCGGAGTCGGGTTGGAATCTTCATGGTGAGAATAAGAGCTGCGCGCTGGATGTAGAAAAAGCAGTGACAGAAATTATCTCTCGTCGACAGAAAATCTCTGCAATCGTGCTCGATATGCGTGGCAATCCAGGCGGATTTTTAGAAGAAGCAGTGAACATGGCTGGTCTGTTCATGGGCAATCAGCCCGTGGTCGGCGTCGCTCAGGGCGAGAACGTGAAAATTCTGCGAAATTACCATCGCAAGCCGCTCTATTCCGGTCCTTTGATTGCCTTGTTAGATTCGGACAGTGCCAGCGCTTCGGAAGTTCTGGCCGGAGCTTTGCGAGACAGTGGTCGCGCGGTAGTCATTGCGGAGGGCAATTCCTACGGCAAAGGCAGTGTACAACGACTGTTCCCTTTGAGAGACATTCTAGACTCGGAACTCTATTTATCGGCGAAACAAAAGACAGGCGCCGTGAAGCTAACGACAAGCCTTTTCTTCTCCCCCAACGGCGTTTCACCTGAGGGCTCGGGTGTTGAAGCCCATATTCGTATTGGCAAAGATAAGAAGGACCACTCGGGCACTTATCGCCTGGCCAAAGTAAAGCAAGCCGCTCTCCAAAACACAGATTTGGCGGACTTAGGACTGACACCGTATTTAACAGCAGATTTTCTAAAAACCTTGGAATCGAAAAGCAAAGTTCGCGAACCATCGATTCGAGAGAATCTGGAAGCGAGCCTGAGCAAGGCGCTGAAGAATGACACGGACATGGAAGTGTCGCCGGGATTAGTGGAAGCCGTTGCGGTGGCGCGGGATTTCGGTGCTGCAAACGTTGCCGTGAAGAACTAAGCGGCTTTCTTCTTAGTGTCTTTGGAGTCTTTGCCATCTTTGGGAGGCTTTTCGACAGTCTTACCATCGGCGGCTTTGGGAATCGCCTCGTAGGCAATAGCGCGATTACGGCCGTTGGCCTTGGCGAAATAAAGAGCGGTATCAGCGCGGCTCACAAGCTCTTTTACCAATTGCGGCGCGTCCACTCCGTCTTTCCACTCGCCTTTAAAGGTGCAAGTACCCAAGCTAACAGTGACGGGGATTTTCTTAGAATCAAAGCTCATTACCGAGCTCTCAACCCGAGCGCGGAATCGCTCAGCGAATATCTTGGCACCTTCCGGGTCGGTTCCGGTCAAAATGCACATAAATTCTTCGCCGCCAAAACGGCCGACTAGGTCGGTATCCCGGCTCACGCCTTTTAAGGTCTGAGCTACGGTCGATAGAATATGATCGCCTGCTTGGTGACCATAGGTATCGTTCACCTTTTTGAAGTGATCGATGTCGCACATCATGATTGAAATCCAATTACCGGATCGGATAGCCGTCTTTACCAACCGCTGCAGCATGGCTTCGGAGTAAGACTTGTTATAGAGCTGTGTCAGGCCGTCGATGATCGATTCTTTTTTGCGCTCGTCATACTTCTTCTGCAGTTCGCTTTCAGCAGAGACGTTGCGGATCGTCATCAAGGCGCCAATCACTTCGCCTTCGTCGGACATAATCGGCACCCCACCCAGAATAAGCTTTGCAGTGGGATACGCCTTGGTCGAGCCATTGAGTTCGTCTAGGCGTAGAGCATTTCCGGAACGAACGATTTGAGCAGACGGGCAATTTTCTATACCTAGCTCTGTGTCGACAAGCTTAGCGAAGGAGCCAATCTTAATGACCTTACGATAAGACTCTCCGGTCAACTCCATGAACGCCTCGTTGAACTCGATGACGTTTAAATCTGAGTTCACAACGCAGAATGCGTCCAAGAAGAGCTCAAATAGTCCGCGGTGCTTTTCCACCCAAGCGGTGAGCTTCTGATTTTTGTCTTCGTTAGCCATCTGTCCTTATCAAATACGGCTGATTAGGCAGCCATCTTCTTTGTAAAAGCAAAATACTGTTGTGGATTACCGTCCAATTCCATCTCTCCATCATCGCCATTGATGGTGTCGGGCAAGGTGAAACCAGCCGCTGTAAATTTATCCGCGCCAAACAAGACCAATTTCTCTTCGTCTGTCTCGTCACTAACGTACGGGACGTAGACCGACGTCACTTTAGCGGTGCCCAAGAAACTAGGGACCATGTTCATCTGACGAACGATAATTGGCGGGCACTCTTCGTACACCACCTGGCGACCCGTGATCTCTTTGAGGAAATTCACCCAGGTGCGGATGCCGCACGAATTGATGGACTTTACGTCTTTAAAGTTAATCACGATGGTGCCGGTGATTTTTTTGATGGATTCAAAATCTGCATCTTCGTCGATGTTTCCGCGAAGAAATACTTTTTGAACTCCACCTTCAGTAGCAATGTCGATTTTAAATCGATCGTTGATCATTTGCCTTTACCCCCAAAATAATTGAACGAGAAACTCTTAGGATTCTCGCTGCGACGGTCCGCGATCCAGCAGGAAATGACCGTTTTTTTGTTCGGTTCATTCACTATCTTCAGATGCGAAACCGTTTCAAAAACCATATAAATTCCCAAGCCCGCTCCGCTCTCTTTAGACTGAATTTGAGCATCCGATTGGTAGCAACGCTTGAGAGACTCGGCGACACTTTCGAAACCAAGTGTCCCACCCGTGTCGCTGACTTCTAGAAAGCAGCCGTCTTCTGTCGCGGCAAAGCGAACTTTCACAGCCTCATTTGAATTCAGGCTGACATCCGCGCTGCGCGAGTATTTTTCTTTACCGTCGGTGTGAAAAGCGTGAAAAATTGCATTTGAAAGTAATTCTTCGAGCACCATTCCCACTTTTTCGCGCAATTGGCGTTTCACTTCCACAGCCGACTTGGAAATGAGCTGATCAAAAATCTCATGGCGGTCCACGCTATGAGTGACCACAATTTCCGTTGTCTTTAAGCTGGGTTCCCACAGATAGCGAGGCGGCGCTACTTTGTCTGCAGCAGCCAAAGTGGCAACGTAAATGGGATCCCTTGTTCCCAATTCGCTGCAATGCACATGGCGAACTCCGTCCGCCACCTGTTTGGCGGCTTCGGCTTTCGTAAAAATACCAACGGCGGCGGCCATTCCCGCTTGTGCACGTTGTTTTTTTGCCACCTTTGCCATGTTTATGCTGCCTTGGGCTTGCCCGAATCAGTAGGGGCAGTGCCCCCCTCCTTATCGGTTCCTTCGCTAATTTCTTTTGAGTCTCGATTTTCTAAAAGAGCCACCTCGCGTTCGTCAGAGATTTCTGCCAACGAAATCGCGGCATTGGACGGCTCCTGGGCGAGGTCTAAAACTCTAGAATCCCGCTTAAGCTCCGCCTTGGTGTCGGAAGCGATGATCGTTGCTTCGTTGGCGTCAAGATTGCTGACGCGCGTAACAAATTCTTCCATCGTCGCAACGGGTGGCGGCGGAGGCGGAGGCGATGCCGGAGCAGGAGCCTGCGCAATCGGCGGCGGTGCCATCATCGGACTGGGCGTTGGAATCGGTGGCGCCATCGGGCGAGACAAGACCGACGGACTAGCGGCAGCCGCTGACTCGGCGGCAGTAAAAGCCGCAGATTTATAGGAAGTCGCGGGAACCAACTTTACATCGCCCGCTTCGAGAGCCTTTTTAAACTCTAACAGCACAAAAGTAATGTCGTCTTCCTGAACGGCCTCACCACAATGGTTTTTCACTGCAACCATCAACGTGTCGCGAATTTCATCGAGAACTGCTTGGCCGCGAGCTGCAAAAACTTTTTTCAAAGCGCGCTCGCCCCACTCTTTGCCTTCTTCGTTTTTCGCTTCACTGATACCGTCCGTGTAAAGCAAGACGATATCGCCAGCCATCAGCTGAACTTTTTCGGAGACATACTTAACATTTGGATCAAAGCCAAGACGCTCACCCTGCGCAGCGAAGAATGTTTCCACTGCTTTCTTACGGCGTTCTTTTTCATCGACGATCTCTTCAGCAGCTTTGCGCAAACACATGGGCGCTTCATGGCCAGCATTTGCGACCGTTAATTCACCCGTCACCACATCCAGCTGCACCACACACATCGTCATTAGAAGTTTGCCGCGGCAGGCGAAATAAATAATCTCATTCATCACGTTCAACATTTCTTCTGGGGTCATTCCACCGCCGGAAAAAGCGTTGATCGTGGCAAAACAGCTCTTGGCCACCGCAGTTACAATTGCAGCAGGAGCGCCGTGGCCAGTCGCATCGCCGATAAAAACAGTTACGCGTTGACCGTCAAAATGCGCATCCCAGTAATCGCCACCGCACTCCGTGGCCGGTTCGTACTTCGAAACAATTTTTACTGAATCAGTGGCTACTTCCGGAGGAGTCAAAAGAGTGGATTGCACCAGACGCGCAGTTTCTAGTTCGTCCGCAAGACGGGCTTTTTCGAGAGATTCTTCGACCAACGTTTTTAGACGGTTCACCATCCACTGGAAGCTCTTGGCCACGCTGCGGATTTCATCGTTGGAAGAAACGCTTAGTTTGACGTCGAGATTACCAGCGCCGATTTGCTCGGCGGCTCGTCGCAATTTTTGAATATTAGAAGTTAATCCAGCGGCGAAGAAGACGCTGACGCCGACAGCGGCAGAAAGCACCAGAATAGCCAGAAGTGCGGATTTGTGGAGCAATGTCTGAAGTGCCAGGAAGGCTTCGCTTTTCAGAGTCTGCGAGACGGCAAAAATATCCTTGAAACCCGTTTCGGAGATATTACACAGGTACTCTTCCCCGCTTACTTCCAGCTCCAAGCTCTCACGGCTGAATCGCTCGTTGCCCATGCTCTGGGTAATCGGATGCGGAAACACGCGTGAAGCATAAGCTACTGACTTGGAGAGCGAGGGGTGACTAAGCAATCGGCCATCTTTGAAGATCAAAAACACTTCGGCGATTTCGCTCTGCTGAAGCTGCGCCAAGAGGAACCGCTGCATCAGATCGACGACAATAATCAGTTCTGCGGATTGATCGTTTAAAAAGCTTCCGCTGAGAACGAAGCTGATAACCGTGAGGTCCTTCTCGTTGTAATTGACCGAGCGGTTGAGAATTTGAGTGCCGCCATCTCCAGTGGATTTGGAGAAGTCGATAGGGTGCACATCATTGAGCTGGCTCAAGATGTTGGAAGCGAGACCGTTATCTTTCTGAGCCGCCGGGTTTAAGTACCAGCGCAGGGGCTTATATTCCGTACCATCACGTTTATAAAACGTGACGCCTAGCAAGTCAGTGCGCAGTCCGTCGGACAATCCGGTGAAGGGATCGTATTTTTCTTCACCCGCGCGGTAAACCCGAGGAACGAAAACTTGGAGTTCCTCTAAGCGGCCACGGAGTTCGAGTTTAATTTCGCTGGTCGTCGCCTTTAGCAACGTGCGGTTGAGATCCATCACGAAGAGTTTTTTGTCTTCGGAGAAAGTGTCCTGCGCCAAGGCGAAGAAAACGCCCAGCGAAGACAAAAGCACAAGCATCATCACACCCAGAAACTTGTACTTCAGCGAAATTTGAATCTTTCCAAACATGCCTTAATGACAGCCCCTCATCAGGACTTATCGGCAAAAAGGCTTGAGAAAATTAGGAGTTAGCCAAGGAATAGACGCTGCGGGTCAAGTTTGTTGCGCAACAACTCCAGAACGCCAGCTTCGGGTGGCGCAGGTTCGCGTAATTGCGCCGCAATCTTGATTGGCCAGCCGCATTGAGCTTTCACCTGTTCCACTTTAATTCCGGGATAAACCTCGGTCAGAGTCATCTCACCATCAACAAATTCACAGACGCCCAAATCCGTGATCACCACCATCGGCCCCGCTCCCGCTAGCCCAAGGTCTTTGCGCGTTTTATCGTTTTGGGGGGATTCGTGTTTGGCGCGAAAGCGATGACCAGGGCTTGTAACAAAATCACACTTCTCCACAAACGCTTTTGGATTCATGCGCATCATGATCAGCAACCGTTGCGAGTGAACGGCAATCTCACATGCGCCGCCACTACCGGGCAGGCGCACTTTGGGTTGCTTGTAATCGCCAATGACAGTGGTGTTGATATTGCCAAAGCGATCGACTTGAGCACCGCCTAAAAATCCCACTTCAATCAAGCCACCTTGCAAGTAGAGCTGAAAAATATCAGCTTGGCTAACAATCGACAGCGAATCGGTCACCAGAGTGGGATCTCCAATCGAGACAGGAACTCGGGAAGGCACTGTTCCCACAGCTCCCGATTCGTAGATCATAAAAAGTTCGGGGGCGTGGGTGGCCCGCGCGAGGTTGCACGCCAAGTTCGGCAAGCCTATACCGACAAATACTACTTCGCCGTTTTTTAGTTCTTGGGCCGCTCGCACTGCCATCATTTCGGAAGGCGTCCACTTAGTATCCATAATCGACCCCCTCGCACATCCGAGGTTTTGCTTTGAGCCGATCCATCAGGCCACTGCCCATTTTCTTCAGGTACTCGGAACGATCGCGGACAGAAAAAACAAATTCATCGAGGTACTTCGCGTAGGTCGTGGTGTCGCGAGAGATCTCTTCCCACTTCACATAGAAATCATTGTCTCTATCGTAGTAGCCTTGTACGTAACTGGGATGGCAGCCCCAGGGCTCGTGCACCACGTGATCGACAACGATTCCGGGAACGAGCGTACGGTTTGGATCGCGGCGAATCACGCTGCTATCGACGATTTCTTCGGCAACCACAATCAGCTTTTTGCACGAAAAGGCAACTTCGCGCTGAGTGCCAAACAAGCCCCACACCTGCGCATTGCCTTCTTTATCCGCACGCTGACAATGCAAAATGCCTACATCGGGATGCAGAGCCGATACGGCGGCCACCCGCTCACCGGTGAAGGGACACTCAATGAATTTAATGCCGGAGCTGAAATCCACGATGCTCGAACCTTCGAAGTTCTTCAAAGGCCAGAACGGCAAGCCCGCACTCCCCGCCAGCAACCGTGCCACCATGCCAAAGTGCGTGTACTCTTCGAGCTCGATACGCGACGGAGAATCTCCCTGGCTTCGCCGTCGAAGGGCATGCAAACTGCCGACGCCGGGATTGCCCGCCCAACTAAACACCAGCTTCGACACACAACCAGCTTCAATCATCTGGTCGTAAACTAAATCGGGCGTCAGCCGAATCGCGGTGAGATTGCGAATCTGTTGTCGAATTATTTCATGGCCAGCGGCAAAACAAATCAAATGAGTAAACCCATCGATAAGAACACTGCTGCCGGATTTCACACTGTCCGAGATGGCCTCGGACATGGAAACAACTTTGTCAGAACCTAATTTGGGTTTTCTAATTGCCGAATGCATTTTTCAAAAATCTCCAATCCGACCATCGCTTCTGCCGCCGTTAAAACCAACGGTGGCGCAATTCGGATTGTCGATTCCCCACACCCAAGTAAGAGCAGCCCTTGCTGAAACGCGACCTGCTCCAACTTGCCCATAAAATCAGGGACCGGTTTTTTAGTCTTCGGATCCCGGAACTCCACACCAATCATCATCCCGCTGCCGCGCACATCTGCAACAATGGGATTTCGGCTTTGGATCTCACGCAGCTTTGCCAGCATCGCTTCGCCCACGCTCCGCACTTGTGGCAGCAGTGCATCCACCACTTCCAAAGTAGCAATGGCTGCTGCGGCGCAGACCGGGTTGCCTCCGTAGGTGCTGCCATGTGTGCCACGCGTCCAAGTCATCACCGATTCTTTGGCGATGATCGCGCCGATCGGCATGCCCGAGCCCAGCCCCTTAGCCGAGAGAATAATGTCAGGCATTACGCCGTAATACCCAGCTGCAAACATCTCCCCCGTACGCCCCACACCCGATTGGATCTCGTCGAATACCAATAAGATGCCGTTGTCGTCGCAAAACGATCGCAGGTCTTTGAGGAATTTCTTGGCAGGGAAGATGTAACCTCCCTCGCCCTGCACGGGTTCCACAAAAATGGCGGCAACCTCTTTTGGATCGTGCACCTTTTGAAAGCCTTTTTGCATTTTCTCAACGCAATTGCAGTCCATCTCGCACTCTTTTTTGGGACGATGGTACGGGCAATCAAATGGATTGGAATAAGGAGCATGGTAAATGCCCGGCATCAAGGGGCCAAAAAACGCACGGTACTTACTCTTGGATCCCGTGAGCGCAATCGCGCCGGTGGAACGCCCATGAAATGCACCTTGGAAAGCCAGGAGCAACGGGCGCCGAGTGTGAAAGCGTGCCAATTTAATGGCGCCTTCGACTGCCTCGGTTCCTGAATTGGTAAGAAACACGCGCTTCTTTCCCATCTCTGGCAGATACGAAGCCAAGCGCTCGCAAAGTGTTGCGAACGGCTGGTAGTAAAAATCGGTTCCGCAAATGTGAATGAACTTCTGAGCAGACTCCGTAATCGCTTGGACTACTTTGGGATGCGAATGCCCAGTCGATGCCACGGCGATGCCCGCCATGAAATCGAGATAGCGGTTGCCATCGACATCATAAACCCAAGGCCCCTGTCCGCGCTCGACGACAAGCGGGTATTCCTTGATGTACGAGGGCGAAGCGTGAGCTTCGTCTTGTTTAATTATCTTTTGTGCGTTTGGGCCCGGTGGCTTGATGCGAATCTCAGGATGCAGAACTTCCGCCATACGTTACTCCATAATTGTTTGGGATTGCTCGCGGGCAAATTGAGAAACGTAGTAAGGACCGCAAATACCTTTGCCAGAGGCGCCGCTGCCCTTCCATCCGCAGAAGGGGTTTACGCCCGGCCATGCGCCGGTAGTGGCACCTGTTTCGCGATTGGCGTAGAGCACACCCGCGTCCATGGTGTTCATAAACAATTCCACTTCTTCTTTTCGCTCGCTAAAAATTCCGGCGCATAATCCATAGAGTGCTGCATTCGAAAGCCGGATGGCCTCTTCCAAGGACTCAAACGTATCGACTACAAGCAGCGGCGCAAATAGCTCGTCCTGGAAAAGGCGATGGGTCTTGGGTAACTCCACAACCGTCGGAGAAACAAAGTGACCATGCGCCAATTCACCTGTGCGAATGTTCTCTCCACCTGCCAAGACCTTGCCCGATTTCTTTGCATCGGCCAGCGCGCCTTCAAAACGTTGCAAGGCCTTGTCGTTAATCAAAGGGCCCATGAAAACATCGGCGCGAGTGGGATCCCCAACCACCGTGGCTTTGGTTTTAGCGACGAGTTTAGCTAAAAAAGCGTCTTTCACTTTCTTATGCACGTACACGCGCGATAGCGCGCTGCACTTTTGCCCGGTCAAACCAAATGCGGAACGCCAGCAACCATTGGCTGCTTTGTCCAAATTCGCTGTTTCGCAGATGATCGCGGGATTCTTACCGCCCATCTCTAAGATGACCGGTCGCGGGTATCGGCCGGAAGTAAACTTGCTTAAGATTTGCATGCCGACGTCGTAGCTGCCAGTGAAGGCAATCCCGTCGGTGCCCGGGTGATCAATCAAGGCGTTTCCGAGTTCTCCCCCGGTGCCGTAGAGCAATTGAAAGACATTGTCGGGAAGTCCTGCTTCTCGGAAAACATCCATCAGGTGGTATCCCACCCAAGGGGTTTCCTGACTGGGTTTGAAGACGACTGTATTGCCGGCGAGCATCGCGCCACTTGCCATCCCGGCTGAAAGTGCGAACGGAAAATTAAACGGTGCTAGAACGACAAAGGTTCCATAAGGACGCAAGACATCGCGCGTGTTTTCATTGGGCGCAAGCTTGCCCATCGGCCGGGAGAAACCATTGCTCTCCTCTAATTGGCCAGCGTGGTAACGAAACAGATCTGCAGCTTCTTCCACTTCCCCCAGCGCTTCGAGACGATTCTTACCGGTCTCCAGCGCCATGCAGGCGGAAATTTCGAGTCTTCGCTCGGAGATAATGTCTCCGGCCTTGCGAAAAATCGCCGCGCGCTCTTTCCAAGGGGTCAGCCGCCAATGGGTAAAGGCTTTTTTGCTCGCGCCAAAGATCGCGTCTAATTCTTTTGTGGGTGTCTTGTGAAACCGGGCCAGCAGTTGGCGCGTGTCGGCGGGGTTTTTATCGTCGATAAAACTGCCGCTTTGGCGTTCTTTGCCATTTGCCCAGTAAGGGAATTCTTTTCCCAGACCGGATTTCACTTTTGCCAGTACACCATCAAATTCACGGTGTAGCTCGGACATGTCGGCGTTGAGCACCGAGTAGGTAATTCTAAAGCTCATAGGGGCCGAGCATAGCGCGGCGGGAGGAGGAAAATCAAACCGAAGAGACAAAGCCTAACGCGCAGCGCTAAGTCCTGTAAAAAAACTATGAATCGCACCTTCCAAAATCCGCAGCAACTCGTCTGCCTGACCTGTCGTGATCGTGAGTGGGGGTCCGAGCATTACTAGGTCTCCGTCGACACCGTTCACGTTTCCGGAGTTGGGCCATAAGGTGATCCCTTGATCCAGCGCGTGAGTCACCAAGCGCTCGACGACTTTCTCAGCTCTGGCGAAGGGCTTGCCTGTTTTCTTATCAGCTACAAATTCGATTCCGGCAAAAAGACCTTTGCCCGAAACAAATCCGACATTGGGGTGGCTATCAAATTTCTGGTGGAGCCCCTTGTGAAGGTAATCTCCCACCCGTCGGGAATTCTCCACAACCTGGTGCTCTTTCATGTACTCCAACACCGCCAGCCCCACGGCTGTCATGCAAGGCGCCTGCATAAAAGTCTGAGCGTGCATGAAATACCCGCTGCCCTTTTTCATCTCGTCGACGTGTTCTTGCTTCACTAGCACCGCACTAAGCGCCGTATAGCCGCCATTTAGACCTTTGCCCAAAGTGAGAATATCTGGCTCCAGACCAAACCACTCCGACGCAAAAAACTTCCCGGTACGGCCTGCCCCCACCATGACCTCGTCGGCAATAATCAGGATCCCGTAGCGACGACAGATTTCCCCAATCTTCTCAAAATATCCAGGTGGCGGCAGCGCGGCTCCCGCCGAAGAGCCAACTACCGGCTCGGCGATAAACGCGAAGATTTCGTCGGGGCCCTCGCGCTTAACCAGCTCTTCAAACTCTTGTGCAAACTTATCCGCACTCTCGGCATAGTTGCCGGCGTAGCGGTACTCCACGGGGGTTGCCAAGGTCAGAACATCACTGAGCAAGGGACCATAATATTTCTTGTAATGGGGACGACCCGATGCCGACAGCGCAAAGAGGGTATTGCCGTGATAGCTCGGCATGCGAGCGATGATCTTGGCGCGCTTTTCCTGCTTGCGCTCGACGCAAAGCTGTCTGGCGAATTTAATCGCGGCTTCCGTTGCTTCAGATCCGGAATTTAGAAAAAAGACTTTATCCAGCCCTAGAGGTTCGGCATAGCGAGCCAGTAGCGACGCTAATTTCTCCGTCGGTTCCGACGTAAACTGAGTGCCATTTACATAGCCGACTTGCGAGAGCTGAGCTGCTATCTTGGCGGCAACTTCCTTGTTGCCGTGTCCGACGCTGACGACGAGCGCTCCGCCAGATGCATCGAAATATTTTTTCCCGGCCTTATCAAAAAGGTAGGGGCCCTCTCCTCGCACGATAATCGGCAGCGGCTTGGAGAGATTTCGTAAAACAACATTGCCCTGAGGATATTGAACAGATGTACCCATGGTGCTTAGAAGTATAAATGAAAGGTCCCAAGAAGCCAGCCACTGTGGTAATTCTCTGACCTATGGCTTCTTCGGTTGTGGCCCCTTTCTCAAGGCCGATTTACCTCGGTGCGGCATCCCGTACCCCTATCGGAAAATACGGCGGCAGTCTTTTACCGTTTACGGCACCTCAATTGGCAGCTGTGTCGCTTAAAGCGGCTCGCGAAAAGTTTCAAACTCCGAACCCAGATTTTGTTTTTATGGGCCACGCTCGCCAGGCAGGTGCTGGGCCAAATCCGGCACGTCAGGCGACAATTTTCTCCGGACTTTCAGAAGGCATCCCGGCAATTACGGAAAACCAAGCTTGCGCCTCGGGTTTAGCGTCGATTATTTCGGCTGCGGAAAAAATTCTTGCCGGTAAGGCCACCTCGATTTGGGCGGGTGGAGTGGAGAGCATGTCCAATACCCCTTACCTCGCGCGCAACGCGCGGTGGGGAATGCGCTTTGGCCATTCCACTTTGGTGGATGGCATGCACCAGGACGGATTTTTTTGCCCGATGGCTGATATGGTCATGGGCGCTACTGTCGACGAGTATTTAGCAAAGGAACTCAATATCTCCCGAAAAGAGCAAGACGCGTATGCGGCACTTTCGCAGTCACGCGCCGCTACCGCTTGGAGCAACGGAAGTTTTGCCAAGGAAGTCATCGCCATCCCCGCTGAAGGAAAGTTTAAGGGGCTTGATCGCGATGAGCACTTGAGAGCCGACACCACCGTTGAAAAGTTGGCTACCCTGCCCCCCGTTTTTGATCCAAAAACCGGCACGGTCACCGCAGGAAATTCTAGTGGTATTACCGACGGCGCTGCGTGGTTGCACGTCAGTGCTAATCAAACTGCTTCCGCCTTCGCAGAAATCGTCGATTACGAAGTGGTTGCGCTCGATCCCAAGCGGATGGGCCTGGGCCCTA
>JALHPX010000025.1:5743-14391 GCA_022842225.1 bacterium | reverse complement strand
ACTCGGACGCGTTCTCCCCTCGCCAGCAATTGCGCCTGCGAGAAGCCGCCTTGGTCGCACAACCCCTACCCTGGCTCTTCTTATCGGGTGGCGCGCAGGAACAAGGGCTCTGGCAGAGCCGCTTACTTTTTCACGAGCAAAGTTTCCCGAGCCTCATTGAACGGACCAATTGGAAAAGCGGCAACCTCTCCTACGGGCTACGATTCGAGCAAGCAATTGCCTCGGATACTTCCACTCGCCAGCCTTGGGGCAATTGGGCCAACGGCAGTCCGAGCTTTTTCATGGAACAGGTCTTTGCTAGCTACGATAGAGGCCCGCATTTTTCGGCCAGTGCCACTTTAGGACATTTTCTGTACCGCGATCTTTCCGCCCCTTCCGCCTTCCAAGCGCAGTTTTTTGGTAACACGGTCGATGGCCTATCCTCGAACGACGCGCGCTTTCGCTACGCCTACCAAGGTTTCCAAGCGGGAGCACAAGCGGAAGTGTGGTTTTTACCCACTTGGGCAGCGGCTGTGGAAACAGAAATCCTGCGCAATTCGGAGAGCCCAACGGGGACTAATTTTGGTTGGCGCGCGCGGCTGACTCCTCGGTGGCAGGCCTCGCGCACGCTCCGAATCAGTTTGCCTGCTGAAATTTTCCGGGTGCAGCCGGATGCGGCTCCGGCGCTTTTTCAGGCGCGGCAGTTTGGTTCGTCCAATCGCACGGGATTTAGCCTGGGCGTTCAGGCGGAATTCCAGCAACCGAGCCTGATTCTTGCCGCGGAGTGGATTGAATCTCGACCCATTATCAATCAATCCTGGCAGACACCCATGACTTGGCTGCAGGTTAGTTTGAAGTCGGACTATGTTGTTTTTTAGATTTACCCTTTTTGCTGTTGCCGGCTTCTTAGCCGGTTGCTCGTTTCAAAAACCGAGCAGCGATGTGCGTGCCGAGACGCAAGCGACGGTAGCGTCGTGGCTGCTCACACCGATGGTGCTAGAAGGCTCCGAAGGTTCGGGAACCGACAGCTGGGGATTGCCCGCAAATCGCACCTACCATTTTCGCACCTGCGCCCGAGACAAAGCCACGCAGCAAGCCCGCGTGGGACAAGAATTTTCCGTCGAATCCGACTCTGGAATAGGCCCTGCGCTGCAGATTAAAGCAGATGCCGAGGGTTGCCTGCGCTGGACGCGCACAGTGCCGTTCCGGTATCTCGCTTCCGAAACTTATGTAGCGATCACCGAAAACATTCGCAGCGGTGCCGAGTCACAAGCCGTGCACCTGGCATTAGATCCCTGGCGCTCGGGCGCTAGTGGCGCACTAGACCTCTCCACCACCGATCGAGCTTCGCTCGTTCGCTTGAGCGAGAGCGTAGAAGCACTCTCCGACACTTCTCATCTGGCCGAATCGCTCGCGCAATCCGGTGTGCAAAGCAATTTGCAGGTCTCGTCCCTGCAACTCGATTTGCCCGAGCCCGAACAAAATGGCTCTCACTCCATTCAGCGCGCGTCGTTGCGACTGCAAGTCTCAGCCCTTCGCCCTGCTCTCGAAGGCACCTGGGAGGCTGCTGCCCTAGTGCGCGGTGACATTCGCATCCGCGCTGTACTCATCGAAAAAGTTAAAGGCGTCGCCAATCCCGCACCGTTTGCGCTCTTACAAGCTCCGCCCACGACCCACCTGGAACAAGGCTGGTTGGAATCAGAGCTATCGTTTCAGTTGCAGCGGGCGCGCGAACAAGGCAGCGAACTGGAACTGGTACTCCAGTTAGTACCGGCTCCCTCGCCCACGGGCATTTTGCCGTGGAAAGGGAAATTCTTGGTTTCCGCGACCGAGAAACAAAGCGGCAAACCGATGGTTTTGCCGGCAACCGATCCAACGTCACTCGACGCCGCCGTGTCGACGACGCAAGTGGCGCCAAAGGGTGCTGCGGCAGCCGGAGCGAGCAACTCTGTCAGTGCTCTGGTGATTGGAAAAACTTCCGCCCACGCCATTGCGCCTCGGGTAGGAGAAAACTGGCAGGCTGTGAGCGAAGTGGTGTTTGAGGCATGTCTGTTGGGCGCCACTCAGTTGCGAGCAGCTGCACCAAAACAGCCGTTCGCCGTTCAATGGGCGCGGGGCGGACAATGGGACCCGCGGTTTGAAACGCGTGTGATTTCCGATGAAGCAGGCTGCATCCACTGGAAGCAGCCGATTGAATTCCCTTACGCCGCTGCGGAGAGCTACTGGGATGGCAGTATCGTCGTTAAAAGTGCAGGCGGGCAGTATGAAGGCGCACAGGCGACACGTCTCTCTGCCGTGAATCCCTGGCAGACAGGTACGCACCTTTTCTGGGATTCCGAATCGTTGGGGGCACCGCCCGTCAATCCGGAAGCCGACAAGCCCGCGGCTTTAGTCTTGAGTCGCTACGACATCTCCCAAAAAGGCGATTGGGAATATTTCGTCGATACCTTTCTGCAGTTAGTGCAAAAGCGCGAAGTAAATGTCTCGCTCTACCCCGTATTGCACCGCCCCTACTCTTTCGATAAAGCGCCCAAAAACGTTGAAATTCCGCTCGCCGCCAAGCTTCGCATCCATGGCAAGCTGTCGCGCGCCTCCGGCAAGAGCCGTCTGAAGGGCGCCGAGCGCCGAGTATCGGACCCGGGATTTATTTCGTCCTTTGAGACTTTGAGCAAAGTTTCGCGCGTCGACAGACTCGATACGACGGGCGCCTTTGCGATCCCATTTTTAGATTTGCACTGGTTGGAATTAGGCATTCATTTTGAATTAAACGTGACTGCGGAATCTGCGGTTTTTGCTCCGCAACCCGCACGCGCACTGGGATTGTTTAATGGGCTGATGCTGCGCAACCAGCAGGAGAGCAAAAACTTAATTGATTTAGCAGACGGTCAGCCACTGCCCACCCAACCCGAGGGCTTAGCTGAGACAGAAAAAGCTTGGCTATCTTACGGTGGGGATACCGGCGGCACCACTTTCTATGTGGACCATCCGTTTAAACAACCGCCTCTTCATCAGCTGGCGGAATACTGGTCGAATTACTCTGCGGTTCAGTTAAAAGTGGCGGATACCGACGAGAAAGTTGCTTTGCCTGCGAGCAAATTAATTACCTCGCAAGTAGTCACAGAATTGCCGACGGGAAATGCGATTTGGGATTTTCTGGAGCATTCGCAGACCTCGAGCGAGTACTACGAAACAACTCCCGAGCCGCTCGATCAGGCTACGGTAAAAAAGATGCTAGCGCCGTTTTGCTCGACGAGTGCGGTGCCCGCAAAGACCAGCCCGCAGAGCAAGGCGCTTGCGAGCACCGGCAAGCAGGTACATGCACCGTGCGAGAAAGATCCCAATCTCTACTTCTCGCTTCACACTTTTACCGTGTTTGAGGACGTCAAAGAGGAAGCGCGCAAGATTCAAGGCGTGCGTGGTTCTTCAGCCATTGCTTCGACATTTTTTAACGAGCGAAAATTCACTGAGGCTAAGGTGGAAGGCAACTCCGATCGCGTGAGTCGCCAATTTGGAGCGTTTTCTAAAAGCGGCTACGGCAGGTTTGATAGCTCGTTTGTGCCATTCCAGGTGTCCGTTACCAAAGACGATCAAGTCTATAGCAACGATGAAGCCATCTACGCCAAAGACACTCGCAGCGGTTTACGCGGCAGCAATCAGGTCTCCTTAGAGCGCACCGGATTGGAGCTAGAGTTTGACGCGATCACTCGCGAATGCGTAGCGGTACTGCCCCTACCCTCTACTCAATCGCAGTGGAAAACGCCGATTCACATCTACTGCGCTGCTAAGAAAAACAAAACCTACCGGGAACGTTGGTACACGCTCTCAGATGGAGTCGCAGCGAATACTCTTGTTGATAGCGGTGACGAAGAGCTGCGCGGTTGGTACAAAGCCCTGCGCGGCAACGATGCTTTTGCAGCCTTTGACCGCCTGCTTTCAGACTCTATCCGCGACTTGAAATTGAATAAGATCGAAAGTTTCCACGATGGCGTGGATCGACTGGTAGGCGGAGTGCTCAAGCTGCCGCCCAAGCGATCACGCGCCAAGAATGGCGATGAAGAAGTCTTGCGGGATCCCGTGACAGCGCGCCTTTTTGCCGACGGCTCGGTCTTTATGGGTGTCTGGGGGATGCAGGAATATTCGGGTGTAATGTGGAACGAGTCGGAGATTCGTAATCTCGTCGATATCTGCACGGATGACCTCATTGCCAAGCAGGTAGAGCTCGTCGTGGCCACACGTTATTGCCGCTGCTTCTACACGGAAGCCGCTCAGACCTGGCAGCACGGTGTTTTCACCGAGAGCAGTCAATCCGCGAGAGACAACACGCGGCTACTCCACGATTCGGGTACCTATGATTGGTGCCGCGGATTTGCTAAGGATTCTGTCAAGGAGCCAGTCGAATGATGTATTTTCGCCTCACTCTAGTTGCACTGCTTTTTGTAACCTCTAGCTGGGCCACAGGGCCAGCTTGGCGCTCCAATGCACGAGACATTTTTGGTTTGGTGAATAATTTGAATCGAGTCGCGGGCAATAGCTTAATTCGCGATACGTACCACCAATACAAAGAGCTCCACATTGAGCGCTGGGCCGCCGCCTGCGCGCAAGAGACTCCCCCACCTGAACTCACATCTCGTACCTGCGAAGTGATTCAAAGTTTGCTCGCGCGCCATCTGCCGGCTGCGGATCCGACTTGGGATCGTATCGAGCCCTTTAGGGACTTTGCGCGGGCAGTCGTCATTCTCACAGATAATCGCTGGGTAGAGCTGTATAAGGATTTTCTCGAAGCGTTAGACAATTACCGCAAAGAAGCGGTGGAGCAGGCGGAAGGCAGTCAGCGTAACTTGGCGGAATTGCCGGCGCCGGGAGATGGTCTCAAACACTTGGCTTTGATGTCTGAGTTTGTCTCCTTTATCGAACAGGGCAATCGCAGATTACACCGAGCCGATTTAGAGCCGGGCCAGCTCCACGCGCTCTTCCAAGAGTTTGTCGATTCTGCCGATGAAAATCTAGTCAGTTGCATTCCAGTGGAAATGCGCAAACGCATCTTCACGGCCAAGACGAGCATCTGGAAGTTCTTGAAAGACGATTTTTTCTACGCCCGTCCAGCCATGGTGCTGTCGCTCACTTGCGGACTCTTGATCGCTGGTGGTTCCACGTACTATCTCTCGACGGTGAAGCCACCTGTGGACCGTGCGATTGAAAAATACCAGCCGTTTGCCGAAGACCGCCCAGCCGGCAATCACGTCCACAACGACGCTGGCGGCCAAAGAGCCGCCGAAGACGCCGCCCGCGAAGAAGCCACCCGCTCCTTCCCCGGCCTCCTCCCCAATCCCTAAAAGGTGTCAGTCTCCCTCGGGGCCCCCAAGGTAGCGGTCATCTTGTCACCCGCTCGGCCAAATTCCCGAAGCGATTCTGACTTTTGACGTTAGCGGTTAACTAATAATTCGTAGCTAATGATTCCCTCGGCTCCAGAAACACTGGTTCCAAGGCAAGCGGCGTAGACGGTCACAGAAAACCTACCTGATTCTGTAGGCACTCCGCTAATCAGACCAAAGGTTTCTGATTCCGGATCCTCATCCAGAGTCAAACCAGCCGGTAGAGTCCCGTCGGTGATTTGAAGAAGGAATGCAGGGGTATCCGCTTTCACAGTGAGTTTCTGGGAGTAAGATTGCCCCTGAGTAGCGGCGGCGAGGCTTGCTGGTTCAATAACGGCCGTTGCGGTGGA
The DNA here is from genome assembly GCA_022842225.1 of bacterium. Lineage (GTDB taxonomy): Bacteria > Bdellovibrionota > FAC87 > UBA2466 > UBA2466 > JALHPX01. The sequence continues at coordinate 8,690 of JALHPX010000025.1, read as the reverse complement.
ACGGGAACAACCACTCAATACGAAAAAGATTGTACAAAGTATCCTAAAGGATCTGCGGAAACCCATTCTTAACCTCTAATGCCATAAGTCAGCCTAAGGGTTAATCTGCATGAATGGGGCCAGCGCTTCACCGCTTTAAGTAATGAAATACCTTCAACTTTGCGAAGCTGCCTGATTTGGAAATTCGGCAAACTCCAAGTCAGTGACAAGGATGTCGACAAAGAGCAGCTTCTGATAGCTGTGCGGCTGGTTCACTTGCCTCGCTCACGCCTCATCTTGCGCAAATAATACCCAGACCGTTTCCTAACATTCAGAGCGCGCAGTTGCCCTTACACTTTATATAGATGCCTACTCCCCTGGCGTTTCCCCAATCTTCCCTTGCTCCACTTCTTCAACAATGCCGCTATGGCTTTCGCGTCTTGGAGCGTAAATTACGCGGCTACTCCCCACGTGTGCGCATCCAAGTTGAGAGCCATCGTTATATGGCAAAGACTGTGGAGCATTGGGAGGAATGGGTGGGGGTGTTGAGATTGCGGCATGAGGTTTTTCATCAACAAGCAATGGGCCGCACGCTGCTGCTTGGCATGGATATCGACGATATTGATTTTCTTTGCGACAACCTCGCGATTTTTGAAAAAGCGACCGGGCAAATCGTGGCTACCTATCGGTTAACGAGCGACGCCTTCTCCCCCCAGTTCTATTCGCAAAAACGTTTTTATCTTGATCCGTTTCTCCAGGAGCCAGGAATAAAGCTAGAACTAGGGCGAGCCTGCGTCCGCTCTGATGCACGCAATGGCAATACACTTGCGCTGCTGTGGAAGGGGATCGCTGCGTATATGGAGGCACTGGGTGCTGAGACACTCTTCGGCTCCACGAGCATCCGCAGCCAAGATCCAAGAGATGCAGCCGCCGTCTGCTCCTACTTAATCGACGGCGGCTATTTCTTAAGCCTGCCGAGAGTGTACCCTCATCGCGAAAACAGCTTTGAAAACGGTGAAGTGAATTTAAGCGATTTGATAAACGGCCTATCGACGGCAGAAGCAACGATGCGAGCGCAGGCTGTCATGCCACCACTCTTTCAATCCTACCTGCGCGCGGGCGCCAAAGTTATCTGTCCTCCGGCGTTGGACGCCTACCTAGGTAGTATCGACTTCCTCACTGTCTTGCGTATCAACGAAATGCAAGGCCGCTTCGACCGCCGCTACCGCCCGCACACAAAGTCAGCCTGTTAACGAACCTGGCCGGGATGGTAGGCATGACCGCTACCTTGGGGGCCCCCAGGGAGACTGACACCAAAAAAAATCCCAGTAACCCGTTAGGGTACTGGGACTTTTAACAATGCTTTGGCTTTGAGATTACTTCGATGTGCCGATGCGCATTCCGTAGAACGAGCGCCAAACGAAGAACAAGCCAACGATGAGGAAGACGCCGCCGATATACTGGGCGGTTGTTCCTGCGTGCACCGCGATTTCTACGGCTAAGAGGCCGAAGAGCGTGGTGAACTTGATGATTGGGTTCAACGCTACCGACGAAGTGTCTTTGAACGGGTCGCCGACCGTATCGCCGACAACGCATGCGGCGTGTAGCGGCGTGCCCTTTTCTTTCAAGTCGACTTCAACCACTTTTTTAGCGTTATCCCAAGCGCCGCCGGCATTAGCCATGAAGAGAGCTTGGAACAAGCCCACTGCTGCAATCGAGATTAGGTAGCTTGCGAAGAACGTAGAGTCGAAGCAAGCAAACGCTAAGGTCAGGCAGAAGATCACGCCGAAGATGTTCACCATTCCGGTTTGAGCGAACTTGGTGCAAATCTGAACGACTTCGTTCGAAGTTTCCACGCTGGCTTTGGTGGTGCCTTCGAGCTTGATGTTCTTCTTGATGTAATCCACAGCACGGTAAGCGCCGGTAGTCACAGCTTGCATCGAAGCGCCGGTGAACCAGTACACGACGGCTCCGCCAGTGATTAAGCCTAACAACACCCGTGGGTCCATCAGATCCAGCTTGAGCTTGAGCAACAAAATGATCGAGAAGATCATCGTTGTCGCACCAATCACCGCTGTACCAATTAGCACCGGCTTCGCGGTTGCTTTAAAGGTATTGCCTGCCGAATCGTTCTCTTCGAGCAAGTGTTTGCCCGTTTCGAAGTTCGGAGCAAAACCGAATTTGGACTGAATGTCGTTCTTAATGCCAGGCAAGCTTTCGATCTGAGACAGTTCGAAAACCGATTGGGCATTGTCCGTGACCGGACCGTAGCTATCCACGGCAATTGTCACAGGGCCCATACTCAACATTCCGAATGCCACTAGACCAAACGCGAATACAGATGGGTAAACCATGAACTGTCCGAGTTCTGCCGTCGAAGCGATGTACGAAATGAACATCAAGAGCACGATGGCCATGCACTTCCAGAACACGCTGAAATTACCGGCAACCAGTCCGGAGAGAATCGTGAGCGATGCGCCGCCTTCGCGGGATGCGGTCACGATTTCAGCAACGTGCTTGGATTTTGCCGACGTGAAGATTTTGGTGAGTTCTGGAATCAACGCAGCAGCTAAAGTTCCGCAGCTGATGATGGTTGCCAGTCTGGCCCATACTGTTCCGCCCAACTCCTGCAAGAAGCTGTAGCTAACGAGGTACGTGATCACGATCGATACAATCGAGGTCACCCAAACCAATGTGGTCAAAGGCAATTCGAAATCGAATTTGTCTTTGTTCCCGTACATACCCTTGGTGACGGTGTGGTTGAGGAAGTAGGAAAGGACCGAAGCGCCAATCATCAGAATACGCATCAAGAAGATCCAAACGATCAACCGGGATTGCACATCCGCACCCGCCGCCGTTTTTACCAACGAACCATCTGGCGACATTTGCATGCCCACCGCTAATGCGATGAAGCTAATGAGCGCAACGCCCGTGACGCCGTACGTTTCAAATCCGTCTGCAGTAGGAC
>JALHPX010000025.1:0-5733 GCA_022842225.1 bacterium | reverse complement strand
CTGCGTTGTCGCCTGCGCAGTCGGCAATCACGCCAGGATTACGCGCATCATCTTCTTTAATATTGAAGCTGATCTTCATCAGATCCGAACCGATGTCCGCGATCTTGGTGAAGATACCGCCGCAAATCCGCAGTGCCGATGCACCCAAGGATTCACCGATAGCAAAACCGATGAAGCAAGCACCCGCGTTCTCAGGAGCGACGAGCAACAAAATCAACATCATCATAATGAGTTCTACAGAAATCAGCAGAACCCCAATCGACATCCCAGCGCGGAGCGGGATTTCCAGCAGCGGCCAAGGCTTGCCACGGAGAGAGGCAAAAGCGACGCGGCTATTGGCGTAGTTGTTGATGCGGATACCGAACCAGGCAACGACGTAGGAGCCCAAGATTCCCAGCACCGACCACAGCAAGATGAGAGCGACTTTGCTCACTTCCATGTGCTGCAAAACATAAAAGTAATAAACGATACAGGCACCGATGAAGAGTTCGAACAAAACCAGCAGTCGACCTTGTTGCAACATGTAGGTTTTGCACGTCTCATAAATAAGGTGCGAGACATCGAGCATCGATTGGTGCGCCGGCAGCGCTTTAATCGAAGCGATTTCGTACAGACCGAAGAGTAGGCCCAGGACGCAAACCACCAAACCTGCTACCAGGATTTGGTTCCCTGTCATGGCGATACCGAAGACAGAGTAGGTGCCCGTCAAACTTGGCAGCACTAAATCCGCTTCGCTCGCAAACGCCACGTTGGGCAAAAACATTCCTAGGATTGCCAGGCCAAGTCCGGAGAGGGCTAGATACCAGCCCTTCGGGATGGAGGCAGAAAAAGTCGCAGTCTTTCGTTGAAACATAGGTCTAAAGCCCCTTCGGTCACAAGGTTGAGCCCGAAATACTAGGGACTTTGCGCCTGGCAGTAAAGGGAGAATTGAAGTAAGTTCATAAACATCACCACGCGGAGGCCTTCATGCAATCTTTTAAAACACTTTTCCTGGTTGGGCTGGTCACCAGCTCCAGCGTTTTTGCTGCAAAAACTCCGGCAAAAGCTCCTTCAAAAACAGCGCAAGGGCTCTATGCCTTGCAAGCAACCAATATAGATGGAGAGACCGTTTCGCTCGGTCAGTACACGGGCAAGGTCGCACTGGTCGTAAATACCGCTTCTCAGTGTGGATTCACACCTCAGTACCAAGGTCTTGAGGCGGTTTATCAGAAGTATAAGGACAAGGGATTGGTGGTTCTAGCGTTCCCAAGCAATGATTTTGGCAGCCAGGAGCCAGGTTCGAACGCGGATATCAAAACTTTCTGCGAGAAGAACTACCGCATTACCTTCCCTATGTTTGGCAAGGACAAGGTCACAGGCGCTGAGAAACAACCCATTTACAGGTTTTTAACGGCCGTGACTGAAGGCAAGCCGGAAGAGGTTTCTTGGAATTTTGAAAAGTTCCTTATTAATAAGGACGGAAAAGTCGTTGGACGCTTTAAGTCCAGCACCGCCCCGACGGACGAAAAGCTGCAGAAGCAGATCGAGAGCCTGCTGGAGATGGCGGAAGTAAAGACGCCAAAGAAGTCTTAGTTACTTTGAATCCAGCACCCACGAGCCATCCCAATCCTGGGGTGGAGGGTTTAAGAGCAGCTCATCGCAGAAACCACTGATCGTGGCGCTTGGTCCGTCGCCCTCGCCTGTTTCTTTAAGGATACGGGCATCAAGCTCGGTGAATATTTTCTTGGCGTCCGCAAATTTGCGGGCGCTAAACAGACTACGGCCTTCCTTGAAGCGACTGAGCCATGCGTCTTCGAAGGGCTTGTTGCGAATCTCAATGAGTTCTACGTTCTTGTTCTTTCCCTTTAGCTTTACATCCAAAATACTGCGATGAGGCAGCAGGATGTGGGCTTGCGACAATGCTAAATCGAGAGTTTCGCGCGTGGTGAGGGCCGTCACTCCAAAATACTTCGTTGCGCCCTCCAGTCTCGACGATAGATTCACGTTGTCGCCAATCACGGTGTAATTAAAACTCCGCGCACTACCCATGTTGCCGACGCTCACTTCGCCCGAATGCAAACCAATTCCAATGCGCACGGGAATACCGTACCGCTCCTTTAGACGCGCGCGGTGTTTCTCCAGCGAGTCCATGAGCGACACGACGGCTTGGCAGGCTAGTGCAGCGTGATTGGGGAGTTTTAAGGGCGCGCCCCAAAAGGCCATGAGAGCGTCGCCGATATACTTATCGAGCGTCCCACCGTGAGAGAAGACGATTTCCGTCTGCATTCCCAGATACTCATTTAGGAATTCGCTGATTACTTTTGGCTCGAGCTTTTCAGAGAAAGTGGTGAAGCCACGGATATCCGAGAATAAAATCGAGAGCTGCTCTTTGCGCCCGCCCAGAGAAAGCTGTCCGGGATCTTTGACAATGCTGTCGACGACAGCAGGAGCCACGTACATCGAAAACGCACTTCGCAGAAACTTACGGTTTTCTTCTTCCGCGATGTATTTAGCGGCGAGTCCGATGACCAAAGTGCCGGCAAACGCCACGTAGTGGAAAGCCAAATTCAGATTGTAATCGCCTGGGAAAAAGATCAGAAAATCCCCCAAACCCAAAAGCACGATGATTCCCACCGAAAGCAGCATGGCCGGGCGAGCTTCTAATTTACGGCCAATCAGAATCAAAAGAACGGAGCAGCCAACGAGCATAAAAAATGAAAAAACCGCCATTCCCGAGGAGCCAGAGTCCCTGAGAAAATCTCCGGAGATTAAGTTGTCTAGGATATTGGCGTGGACCTCTACGCCGGGCATCGTGGAATCAAACGGCGTTGCGACCACGTCTTTGGTGAGCCCAATCGCAGTAAGCCCCACCAATGCGATTGCGCCTTTCAAGACACTGCTTTTGGATTCGCTCGCAAGATCCCGACTGTCCGCCCTCTTCTCAGATTCCTGCAAAATATCACCGACCGAGACATAGGGAAAACTGCGCTCCTTACCGCGGAAATTAATCTGCGCCACACCCAATGCGTTGGCGCCGACTTTTTGCTTAGACTCTTTCCACGCCAAGCGCGAGATCCGATTATCTGGACCAATTTCGAGATCAAAATCGTCTTTCTTCCAAAGCTTTGCCAGCATCAGTGGCAACGTGGCGTACGGCCGGCCGCCCACGAGAGTCATCAGAGAAGTACGACGTACCAACCCGTCTTTATCCCGGTAATCATTTACAAAGCCTGCGTATTTTGCCGAGCTGTCTAACCGTTCGAGATTGGGAATCAGCGTAGACACCGACGACAGAGCCGTGTTGGCTGCACGCTCAGTATCTAAATGAATCGAATCCGACATCGCGAATTTGGCAAAGTACGGAGGATGTGTTGCAAGCGCATCTGGGTGCGTCACCGGACAGTACTCCGGCGAAGAAAAATACGGGCGGCATTCGGATTCACTGGCCCAGGCCAGCACCAGCCTGTCGCGGTGGTGCCCCACCATCTCTTGCAACTGCGCATCGAAATCAAAAGGCGCCAGCAAAGAAGCCAATTGTTTCTCCTGCAAAACCTTTTCTAACTCTTCGGGCACGCTGCGCTGGGCTTCGGAGAAAAATAAGTCGAGCCCGACGTACTCCGCGCCGGCTTCAAAAATCTTATCGATGACGTAGGCAACGTAGTCACGTCGCCAGGGCCACCGACCCAGCATCTCAATCGCGCTTTCATCGATTTCCACGATAACGATAGGGTTTTTTACCGGGCGCGGACCGCGAACGGCATAGCGAAGATCGGTGAGATAGCTATTGAGGCGCTGAACCGGAGTGAATAACTGATTCTGAATGAAGCGGCCATGACCATGCTGCGAGCCGATTTCATAAATCAAAAAGCCAATCGAGCAAAAGGAAATCCAGGCGATTTGCAGCCAGAGAAATTTTCTGCTCACGTCTTAGCTCTTAGAGTTTGAAAACGACTGTGACGTTGACGCCGTCATTGAGTTTTTTCTCAATGTTACTGCCCGCCACGTTGTTCAGACCGTTGACTTGGGATTGATCCTTCGGACGAAAGAAAGCGTCTTTGAGCGGAGGCGGAGTTCCGAGACCGTGGTGCCCTTCTGGATCTTTCGCTGCCTTTAAGTTGGCACCAGCCAAAGCGTCTTGGCCAAAATGGGCCACTTTGCCCGCTGGGGGTTGGCCTTCGGAGCCAGGCGTCCTGTCTGCTTGAGAATTAGGAAGCACTACCACTTGGCGAAAGGTATCGTCGGCAACGGTCGCAACCGTCATCGTCTTCTGCAGCGAGTCAGAAGGTAAGTCCACCGGCTTAAACGATTTGCCGTCGACACTCACGCCCTGCGCGGTAGTTTGCGCAAGTGCTGTTACCTGCTTGCCCGCATCTAGCATGAGTTTTTCAAGTCCGGGAGCCTGCATTTCCACAATGCCACTTCGTACCGTTACTTGATCCGTAAACTGGTTCTTTGTTCCTGGCTTAGGAAAGCTGCTGACCGCAAATTCGGTGCCGCGCGCGGAAAGTACCGACGATTTCGTGCGGACACGAAACTTGGTCTTGCCCTCTAGCCGTTTTTGAATCGAGGCGCGCACAGAACCCCACTCTAATTGACCGTCCGTGGCATCTGCGACAGCGGTCTGCACACGAAATTGTGTGTTGGGACCAATATCAATGACACTGCGATCGGGCATGAGCAGCTTCACACCCGACGACGCGCTGGTTCGAATCCATTCACCCACCGCAACGTTTTGTCCCACTTGGAGTGGCAGATCGCCCAGCGTGGCGCTGCCATTGATCGAGACTACGCGAGCCGTTGTCGTCGATTCGGCGGCCATCGCGGAAAGGCTGAAGCAAAACAAGCCAAGGCATAGCAACCATTTTGCTCGTGATGTCATTTTTTCCTCAGGCAAAGAAAAAGATAAAATATCGTGATGCAAGTAGGGTAACGCGATTGGAAGGTTAACTCAAGAAAGGTAGAATACTCTTGCAACACTCCGGGGGAATAAATGAAGAATCACTCAACGTGGGTTTCCATCGTGTGCGTCATTGCCAGCTTCGCACAAGCCTGGGCAACAGTGGATATGCCCCAAGAAAAAGAAGCGGAGTACTCCGAAGCCGTGCTGGAATACCAAGCAGGCAATGCGGATAAGGCAATGCCGAAGTTAGACGCGATTCTTTCTGAACAGCCGGACAATATTAAAGCCCTTGAGCTAAAGGGCCTAGTGCTGAAATCAAAAGAGAACTGGAAAGATGCCGCGCGAGTTTTTCTAAAACTCCGCAAGTTGGCCAAGTCAGCGCATATCGACGACGAAAAGGCTCTTTCCTACGAGTTTCAGATTGGTACGTTGCTCGTTCAGTTGCAGAAATACGACAAAGCAAAACCCTTTTTGCAAAAATGCTTTAAGGCCGGATTCAACATTCCGGTCACCAAGTTCTACCTAGGCATTATCGCGATGGAAGAAGGTGATTTACGAGACGCTCAATCCAACTTTCGTTCCGTCGTGCGGTCAGATGTCGAAGGCCTCAAAGCCCCTTCGCATTTTTATCTCGGCGTGATTGCGAAACGGCGCAAGGAAGACACTGCCGCGGAAGCCAGCTGGAAGACGGCCAAGGAAATGGCCGAAACCATCAGCCGCGATCCCGCTTCTGCACCCGCAACTCGCGAGGGAGCTAAGCAGTTACTGGCCAGCGTCGATACCCTCTTAAGTATGCCTTCAGATAGCGGACAATCTTCTGCGCTCTTTGCGTCGGTAGGTTTGGTGACGGGCTA